>CALEMG010000230.1 GCA_937910835.1 uncultured Alphaproteobacteria bacterium
TGGTCAGCGGCGGCCCGATCCGTCAGGAGCGCGAAAGCCGCACTTTGCGCTGTTTCGTCAATTACGAAAAAGTGGAAGGGCTGGTCGAGCTTCTGACTAATAAATGCTGCATGGGCGTTGATCTTCCAAAGGCCAAGATCGTTACCGAAGGCGGCTGATCAAGGCATGAATCTCATATTTCGACAATTATCGAAATAACAGCTTGCAATATTTCGAGCCGGATGTTATTTATTCATAAATTCGATAAATCTGGAAATATGGATATGTCTATTAACGAAGCTCTCCAAAGTCTGTCTCACAGCCGGTCCCGTTTATGGGCCCTGTTAAGTGATCGCGTCATTCTTGCGGCGCTTTTCATTGTTCTCCTGGTGGCGATTGTCGATCCTGCTAATCTCCCCGTCAGTCTCGCCTTTTTATGGGATGCGGTTGTTGGCATGGCGCCTTTCTTCGCCATTGCCATCGGCCTTGCCGCCTATTTCTCGGCAACCGGTGCCGACAACCTGATCGCGCGGGCCTTCTCCGGATCACCCATGACGGCGATCGCCGCCGCGTCGGTGGTAGGGGCTCTGTCTCCCTTCTGCTCCTGCGGGGTTATCCCGCTGGTCGCCTCTCTTTTGACCGCTGGGGTTCCGCTCGCGCCAGTGATGGCCTTCTGGATCGCCTCCCCGATCATGGATCCGGAAATTTTCGTACTGACCTCTGTCGGGATCGGTTTTGAATTTGCGGTTGGTAAAGCCGTGATTGCCATTGCGCTTGGCTTGTTCGCCGGGTCAGCCGTATACCTCCTGCAGCGACAGGGATGGGCGCTTGATCCGCTGAAAGGGGAGCTTTCGGGCTGCCGTAAGAGCATTTCGCTCTCCGGCCCGGTCGATGTACAGTGGAAATTCTGGCAGGAGCCGGAGCGTTCGCGGCAGTTCGCTAACGCGGCGGCTTCCAACGGCTGGCTGATCGGTCGCTGGTTGATCCTCGCCTTCCTCATCGAAAGCCTGATGGTGACCTATATCCCCACGAGCTTTATCGAGGCATTTGTCGGTCAGGATAATTTCTTCGCTATTCCTCTTGCCGTTCTAGTCGGGATCCCGAGCTATCTGAACGGGTATGCCGCCATCCCGCTGGTGAGTGGGCTCATCGATTTAGGTATGTCCCAAGGTGCGGCAATGGCCTTTATGACGGCCGGTGCGGTTTCCTCCATCCCGGCGGCGATCGCGGTCTTCGGCCTGGTCAAGAAACCTGTGTTCGGTTTGTATCTCTTCCTCGGTATTTCGGGGTCGGTTGTGACCGGTATCGCCTGGCAGCTGTTGAGCGAATCTTTTTAAAAGGGATCGCTCACTGTCTTCGGGCGGCACGCTAAAAGGCGAGGGTGATGCCTCGTAACTATAAGAAAAACATGAGCAAAGCGATAGCCGGCCCATTTAATAGGGCCGGCTAATTTAATATTAACCTTTAATCGATACGCTTTTCACCATAGCGATAGGTCTCCTTGTTTTCCGTGGGGTTAATGACGAGGCAAATTCGCGGAAAAGGAGGAGCGTATGTTAAGTTTTATTAACCATACCAGGCATTTTGTCATTCGTAATGTCGGCATGCGCTCTGTCATTTCTTTTGGACTTGCAGTGCTCTTTATCGCAGCCACGTTGGTTTCATTCCAAGTGACAGACGCAACAGCCCAGAATGTGTGCTTTGAGCGAACCGCACTAATGAAGCATTTGGACGGCAAATTTGAAGAGGCACCGATTGCCGCGGGCCTCGCCGCGAATGGAAGCGTGCTTGAACTGTTTTCGAGCCCCGACGGTGTCACCTGGACAATAGTTTTGACCCAGCCAAATGGCGCAACCTGTGTGATGGCGTCCGGTGAATCCTGGGTCGGTATGAAAAAGCCCAAGAAAGGCAAGGTCAGCTAGCCGCATATACATGCGTAATAAAAGCGCGTAGCGTCAGGTAAGGCTTTGTGATGTATATGGTTGGGAAGGGCCGGATCGTTTGATCCGGCCCTTTTTACTGAATGCGCAGATTATCTTGCGGCGGGAAGCAGGAACGCGTGCCGCGCAAAATCGGAATGCAGCCGTTCCGGCTCATACCATCTTGCCAACAGGTTTTTCGAGAAAAGTTCCGGGCTTCGTGCTGCAAAAACCTCAAAATCATCATATCGGTCCATTGCCATATGTTCCGCGATCAGACTCATAAAGGCATAGGTGATCGTAGCGTTGAATTTCTGCGGGGCTCCCGCCTTGGCGGCGAGTGTCCGGATGCCGGTTGCATATTCGAACGCGGCGTCTGTGTAGCTAAGATTTCGGAGAAGCTCATAGGCGACCTGAACATGTTCCCGGTGATGAAATGCATTGTTGTCCAGCTCGCGCGCCAGAAACGACTGCGTCAGCGCTGAATATTCCGATTGATCTGTCATTTATCTGTTTCCTTCATCCTGTGGCTGTCCTCGGCGGTCAAAGCCAGATCATAAACACTCTTGAGCTGGTCAATTTTCTTGAGGGTTCTCTTGGAGAAGGGGGGCTTATTCTCAAAACAATGAAGCGCCATTCCCTCGACCAGATCGCCCACCGTTATATCGAGATGCTCAGCAAGCCCCTTGAGGACTTTCAGAATTCTTTTCTCAACGCGAATGCCCGTCTGGACACGTTCAATAGGTTTTGTCATTTTGTTATATTGGTACATATATAACATTTTGTCAACTGCGGGCTATACAATAATTGAAAGTGCATGTAGCTTGCTTTCGGGGCTTTCTGCAGATCAGATAAGAAGGAAAAAAGATGATTGGTTATGTGACCCTCGGGACGAATGATATTGAAAAAGCAACGGAATTTTATGACGACCTGCTCAGTGAAATTGGAGCGAAACGCGTGCTTAGCAATGAGCGCCTCCGGATGTGGAGTACGGCACCTGGACAGCCGATGCTGGCTGTTATCAAGCCATATGATGGGGAGGCGGCAACCATCGGCAACGGGACAATGACGGCCATTCTCCTTGAGAACGCTGAAATGGTTGGAAAAATGCATGCCAAGGCGTTGTCGATGGGATGTAAGGACGAAGGCCCGCTGGGCCCCCGCGGTTCAGGACGGTCCGTAGTAGCTTATTTCCGGGACCTGGAAGGCCATAAGCTTGCCTTTTACGCACCGGCTTAAAGCGCCGGATCGCCTCTCCTAAAAAGTCGGGGCGTTCACGTTCGCATTCAGGAGCGCTTGCTGAAGCTGGGATTTAAGGCGGGAAAGCCCCGCATTATTCCTGGCTTCACAGCGTGCGACCAGAACTGCCTGCGTATTGGATGCGCGCAAGAGCCACCAGCCGTCTTCCGTGTTTACACGGACGCCATCAATATCTGAATAATCCGCACCTGCCGCGGCCAGAGCATCCTGAATGCGAGTGACAGCGCCGAATTTTTCCTCATCCGGGCATGCGAAGCGCAGCTCCGGCGTATTGATCATTTCCGGCAATTCATCACGCATCTGGTCAAGAGATTGCTCGTTTGCGCCGACAATATTGAGCAGACGGAGCGCGACATATAGCGCATCGTCATAGCCGTAGTAGTGGTCATTATAGAATATATGGCCGCTCATCTCCCCGGCGAGGGGGGCGTTGACTTCCTGCATTTTCGACTTGATCAGAGAATGGCCGGTCCGCCACATGATTGGATCACCGCCTAGATTGCGCACTGCGTCAAAGAGGATCTGGCTTGCCTTCACATCGGCAATAATGGGTGCGCCTGGGCGGTTCGCCAGAATTTCCTTTGAAAGGATGGCGAGCAGTTGGTCGCCCCAGAGAATGCGTCCTTGTCCGTCGACAACGCCGATGCGGTCGCCGTCGCCGTCGAAAGCGATGCCGAGATCGGCATTTACACCCTTCACGGTATGGATCAGATCTTCGAGGTTTTCTGCGACCGTCGGGGCAGGGTGATGGTTTGGGAAGCTGCCGTCGATTTCATCGAACAAAAGCATATGACTTCCGGGAAGCTTGGCGACCAGTTTACGCAAAACCTCACCTGTGACGCCGTTGCCGCAGTCCCAGACCACATTCAGATCGCGACCGCCGACAAAATCCTGCAGGACACGAGACACATATTCTTCCATAATGGGATGATCGATAACGCGTCCCGTACCCTCCTCAAACGGACCGGAGGTGCTTAATTTTCCAAGCTCCTGGATTTGGGTGCCATAAAAGGATTTGCCACCCAGCATCATCTTGAAGCCATTATGGCTCGGAGGATTGTGGGAACCGGTGATCATAATCCCGCCGCCGGCCTTCAGGGCATAGGTGGCATAGTAAAGCATCGGGGTGGGGCCCATGCCGATATCGAAGACGTCAACGCCCGTCGATGTGAGTCCCTTTGTCAGGGCGGCCTTCAGCTTTGGCGAAGTCTTCCGTCCATCATAGCCGATGGCGACATTGTGAAATCCCCCTTGCTTGAGCAGGGTTCCAAAGCTGCGGCCGATGGCTTCGGCATCCGCTTCGAAAAGGGTTTCATCGATGACCCCCCGGATATCATATTCGCGCAAAATGGTAGGGTTGAATTCATGCTTGGTCATTTACTGTTACTTCCCAGAATTCCGATTTTCCTGAACTTAAGTCGGGCGCCCGATGCTGCGATAGGTAAACCCTTTGATAGCCATATCATGCGGATCATAAATATTCCGTAAATCTACCATAACAGGCGTCTTCATCATGGCCTTGACCCGTTTAAGGTCCAGTGCCCGGAATTCATTCCATTCGGTGATGATGACAAGCGCATCCGCGCCTTCGATCGTGGCGTAGGAGCTGTCACAAAATTCTATGTCGTTGAGGAGGTTTCGCGCTTCGTCCATGCCCTCTGGATCATTGGCGCGTATGCGCGCCCCGGCCTTGACCAGCGCGGGAAGGATATCAAGGCTCGGGCTCTCCCGCATGTCGTCGGTGTTCGGCTTGAAGGTGAGACCGAGGACGGCAATCTGCTTGCCCGAGACGGACCCGCCGCAGGCGTCGATCACCCGTGCGGCCATGTCCATTTTGCGCTTTTCATTGATATCGATAACAGTATCGACAATGCGAAGCGGCGCGCCCGTCTCTATAGAGGTTTGGTAAAGCGCTCGCGTGTCCTTTGGAAAGCAGGAGCCACCAAACCCGGGGCCGGGATGGAGGAATTTCGCACCAATGCGTCGGTCCAGCCCGATGCCGCGCGCGACATCATGAACATCCGCACCGACTTTATCGCAAAGATCCGCGATTTCATTGATGAAGGTAATCTTGGTCGCAAGGAAGGCGTTGCCCGCGTATTTCGTCAACTCGGAGCTTTCCAGACTGGTAAAGACAAGCGGTGTCTGAAACAGTGAGAGCGGGCGGTAGATCGCTGACATCATCTCCTGTGCGCGCTTTTCCAACGTGCCGACGATGACCCGGTCGGGGCGCATGAAATCTTCGATTGCGGCGCCTTCGCGCAAAAATTCCGGGTTGGAAACCACATCGAAATCCGCTTCCGGATTGGTCTCGCGCAGGATGCGTTCCAC
>CALEMG010000231.1 GCA_937910835.1 uncultured Alphaproteobacteria bacterium
CGTGAGTGCATCGAGTCGTGCAGGGTCAAGTTTGAGGGCAAGGTCGAGGTCATCGAACGCATGTTTATAGTCGCCGCCCATCGCCATGATACGGCTTCGGTCGATGAGAAGATCTATATTCTCCGGCTCGACTTCCAGCCCCGTCGTGGCAACGGCGAGGGCGCGTTCATACTCTTCCGCCAGTAGCCAGACATTAGCCGCCTGCGTTAGCACGGGAACGAGGAGAGGGGAACCGGCCCCCTGCATATCCTCCGCCAGTTCCTCCAGCGTCAGTGCGGCATGATCGTATTTCTTCATGGCAACCAGCGACAGTGCGACACAATGACGGGCCGGAAAGCCGCCGCCCGCATCGCGCCAGGCAAGAGCGGACTGAAACGCCTTCTCCGGTTCTCGCCGGGTGAGGGTGAGGCAAGCTTCATACTCACTTTCCTGCGTACGCGCGCCATCCGCTGGCCCTGCCGCCGAAGTGAGGTGTGGCCGGACAGTCAGCGATATGGTAAGTGCCATAAAAAGGGTTAAAAATCGCGCGAACATGAAATGCCTTAAATTAGTCTTGATTCGACCCTACATGCCGAATACAGGATTGATTACATTGGGAGTTCTACCATGAACAGACTGGTTGTTGCCACTATCGCTTTTCTAAGTTTCGTTCCCCTTGCGGCGGCGGAAATGCCTCATCGTTCCCATATGATGCAGGATCAAGTTGTCCTAAATTTGACGACGGAAGGATGGGTCGAGACCGATACCGCCAGAGTGTCGGTCTATGTTGAACTTGTTCAGCAGGAAGAAGCGGCAGACGCGCTTAAAAGCCGCATTGATGGATCGCTGCAATCTCTTGCAAAGGATGTGGACTGGCGCATTACCTCCTCCCGCCAGCAGCTTGATCAGACGGGGCTCAACCGCTGGTATGTGAGTGCGGAAGCCCGCATCCCTGAGCCGGCGCTGGCCGGGCTTCAGGATCGCGCGAAAGATGCGAGCAGCCCGGGATACAAGGTGACAATCTCCAATGTGGATTTCACGCCGTCACTTGCGGAATTCGAGCAGTTGCGCGGGAACTTGCGAGCGCAGATCTATCAGCAGGCACTTGATGAAGTGGGGCGTCTGAACAAGGTAATGCCCGGCGCGGACTACCATGTCCGCAAGGTCGATTTTGTGCAGCTCTATCCTGTGCAGGCCATGGATGCAGCCCCGCGGACAATGATGATGAAGTCCGGCATGGCGGCGGAGTCCTCTGGATCGCAGGGCGGGGCGGAGCTTCTGGTCTCCGTCAAACAATCGGTATCGGCGCAGGGCGTGCTTGGCCGGGCTGGCATGTCCGTTCCGAAGCAGGAGTAGCATGGAAAAGAGTCTATTCTGTTTTGGTTTCGGCTTTACGGCCCGACAGATCGCAACGGATTTTCCTCATTGGCGGGTGATGGGCACGGGCCGGTCTCCTGCCGATGAGGTGGGGGAGGGAGGGATTCCCCTCTTTCCCTTCCGGAGGGATCAGCGAATAGAGAATTTCTCGGATATTGCAGCCAATGTGACTCATATCCTTCTTTCCATCCCGCCCGACAAAGTGGGGGATCCGGTCTATGACGTCATGGCATCGGAACTCCTGCGCCTTACGAATTTAAGATGGGTTGGCTATCTGTCAACAACCGGCGTCTATGGCAATCTCGATGGCGGTTGGGTCGATGAGGAAAGCCTGTATAATCCTTCCGGGAAGCGGGGCGAGCGGAGAATGCGTGCCGAGCAGGCTTGGCGCGGCCTTTTTGAGGCAAATGGCCTGCCAGTTCATATTTTTCGCTTGCCCGGAATTTACGGCCCTGGAAGAAGCCAGCTGGTGTCGCTGAAAAAAGGGAAAGCGCGGAGAATCGTCAAGCCGGGACAGATATTCTCACGTATTCATGTCGCCGATCTGGCGGCGATCCTCATGGCCTCAATGGAGAATCCTAACCCCGGCGCAATCTACAATGTTGCCGATGATGAACCGGCGCCACCGCAGGATGTTGTTGTCTACGCGGCGGAGCTCTTGGGGGTTGAACCGCCACCCTTGCTTGACTTCGAGGATGCCGATCTTAGCCCTATGGCGCGAAGCTTCTATTAGGACAGCAAGCGGGTCAGTAACGCAAAAATCAAATCAGAGCTAGGGATTACGCTCAAATTTCCTACCTAT
>CALEMG010000232.1 GCA_937910835.1 uncultured Alphaproteobacteria bacterium
AAATTCCGACGTTATCGTTCTAGATTCGGGCGCGAGCTCGCTGCTAAAAATGCATGACTTGTGGGACAGTGAAAAAATGGATGCATTATTGTTGCTGCATCCGGTGGAAACGGCCGTCGGATATGCGGGAAAGGGTGATTTTCATCTGGGCGCGGATGGTCGGCTCGCCCGCCGCACAAAAGGGGAAGGCGCACCCTATCTCTTTACCGGGGTTCAGATTTTGAATCCGGCGCTTTTCGGCGATACGCCCGACGGGGCCTTTTCCCTTAACCTCCTCTATGACAAGGCTCTCGCGAACGGGCGAATTTATGGCCTTGTTCATCACGGCCACTGGCTGCATGTGGGTACACCCGAGGCGGTTATCGAAGCGGGCGAAAAGATCGAAGCGCTACCATGACGGAGAGCAGGAAATCCCCGCAGGTTCTCAACATTCCACCAGAATATTCCTTTGTAGATGTTCTGGCGCGAGAGTTATTGCGGCGTCATGGCGCCAACGGTCAATCCCTTAGTGAAATTACAATCCTGACGACCACGCGCCGCGCCGCGCGCGCATTGCAAAGCGCGTTCCTGCGGGAGACGGCGGGGCGGCCACTGATGCTTCCGCGCATGCGCCCCATTGGTGATGTGGAAGAAGATGAGCTGCTGCTTGAAAGCGATATCGGCATCGGTGGCGCGGGAGAAAAACTGCTGTCCCTGCCCCCGGCGATTGACCCGTTGCGGCGCCAGTTGCTCTTGAGTCGTCTGATCCAGGCGCGTGGTGATCATGCGGGCGGTATTGCCGAGGCAGCGGGCCTCGCCACCGCGCGCGCCCGGTTCCTTGATCAGGTGCAAACGGAGGGGCTGGATCTTGCAGATCTCAAGAAGCTGGTCCCGGCTGAATATGCGGCCCATTGGCAGATCACGCTTGAATTCCTCGAAATTCTCAGCCTGAACTGGCCAGCGATCCTTGCCGCGGAAGGGGCGATCGATCCCGCGCTACGGCGGGACCTGTTGCTCCGGGCGCAGGTTGAACACTGGCAGGAAAACCCGCCTACAGCGCCGGTCTATGCGGTTGGCTCCACCGGTTCCATCCCGGCGACGGCGCTCTTGCTGAAAACCGTGGCCGAGTTGCCAAACGGGACTGTTGTTCTGCCTGGGCTTGACCGCCACCTGGATGCGGAAAGTTGGCAGGCTTTGCGCCGTGATCCGACGCATCCGCAGCACGGCCTCTCCCTGCTTCTGGATAAGTTTGGTGTCTCCCGGGAGGAGGTTGAAGATCTCATCGATGCGGAATTCCTCTCCTCCCCCTCGGCGCGCTCGGCATTGCTCGCCGAAGCGCTGCGACCCGCCGCGACCAGCGATCAATGGCAGCAGGCCGTCACCCCGGATGCGTCGGCTCTCGACGGTATCCGCCAACTCGACTGTCTGGACGCACAAGGAGAGGCGCAGTCCATTGCCCTTCTCATGCGGGAGGCGTTGGAGACTGACGGCAAGACGGCTGTTCTGATCACGCCCGATCGTGACCTCTCCCGCCGGGTGGGGACGGAGTTGCGCCGCTGGAATATCGATGTGGACGACAGCGCGGGTATCAGCCTTGATCAATCGCCGCCCGGTGTTTTTCTGCGCCTCCTCGCTCGGCTGATCGAAAGCGAAGCGGAGCCGGTCGCGCTGCTCGCCGCGCTCAAGCATCCGCTCGCATCTGGTGGGGTCGCGCCGGAGGCGTTCCGCCGCCATGTCCGTGCGCTGGAGTTGGCAACTTTGCGCGGGCCGCGCCCGGCCTCCGGTTTTGAGGGCATCGCCAGAGCGCTTTCCATGAGCGAGGCAGAAGAAAGCGTCAAAGACTGGTTTCAGGATCTGACGGCCCTTGCCGCTCCGCTTGAGGAAATGGTTAGATATGGCGAAGTTGATTTTGCAGAGTTCCTTAAGCTCTTTATTCAATTCGCCGAAAAGCTCTCGACCCCGGCGGATGCGGAACGGTCAGCGCTCTGGCGCGGCAATTTCGGGGATGCGGCGGCGGCCGTTCTCTCGGAACTCATGCGCGCCGCCGACGTGATCGATGCGTTTGACCCCACGAGCTGGCCCGAGCTTCTCGATAACCTGATGCGAGGGCGCATGGTTCGCCCGCAATATGGCCTGCACCCGCGCCTGCAGATTTGGGGCCCGATCGAAGGACGGCTTGGCCGTGCCGATCTGGTTATCCTGGGCGGACTGAATGAGGGAAGCTGGCCCCCTGATGCCGGGAACGATCCCTGGATGAGCCGACCAATGCGGGAAAAATTCGGTCTTCCCCTGCCGGAACAGAAAATTGGCCTCTCCGCCCATGATTTTCAGCAGGCCTTTAGCGCGGCGGAAGTGGTGATGACTCGCGCGGCGAAAATCGATGGAACGCCGACGGTTCCCTCTCGCTGGCTGCTTCGGCTGGAGACTTTTCTGAAGAAGTTTGATCTGGCGCTGGATACAGACGGTGCGAGATTCATCTCTGACTGGCAACAACAGCTTGACCAGCCACTTGCAGTGGAGCCAGTTCTCGCACCGCGCCCCACACCGCCGGTTGGCGCGCGTCCGCGGCGGCTCTCTGTTACGCGGATCGAGAAATGGATCAAGGATCCCTATTCCATCTTCGCCGAGCAGATATTGAAGCTCTCTCCGCTCGATGACATTTCGACCGATCCGTCGGCGGCCGACAAGGGTACCTTCATTCATGCCGCGCTGGAGGAATTCATCAATTATTACCCGGTGCAGTTTCCTCCCGATGCGCGTGAAAAACTGCTGGAATTTGGCCGCGCTGCCTTTGGCGATGTGCTCTCCTATCCCGCTGTCTGGGCGTTTTGGTGGCCGCGCTTTGAACGGATTGCCGACTGGTTTATCGATTTTGAGACCGTGCGACGCAAGAAATTCAGGACGCTGGAAACGGAGGTTAAGGGGCAGATAGATATCCCCGCACCTCATGCGGAATTTGTGCTGAGCGGGACCGCCGACCGGATCGATATATTGGAGGCAGAGGGTACGCTTTCCATTCTCGACTATAAAACAGGGGCGCTGCCCTCGATCACCGAAGTGGAAACCGGCGTCACGCCGCAGCTCGCGCTGGAGGCGGCGATGCTGGCCCGGGGTGGCTTCACCAAGATTACCGCCGCGCCGGTCAAGGAACTGGCCTATGTGCGCTTAAGCGGCGGCGACCCGGCAGGGGAATTTCGCACCGCTGGAGGCAAGAAAACCCCGCCGCCGGAAACACTGGCGGAGGAGGCTTATGAGGGGTTGCTTCGCCTGATCGCGCAGTTCGACCGGCAGGCGACTCCTTATTTAAGTTGCCCGCGCCCGGACCTGCCCTATCGCTTCAATGACTATGAACATTTGGCCCGGGTCAAGGAATGGTCAAGCGGGGAGGAGCCGGAATGAGCTTAACCGAACTCGTTGAAAGTGGTATTG
>CALEMG010000233.1 GCA_937910835.1 uncultured Alphaproteobacteria bacterium
ATATTTATATTTTATTTCTTATATAAGCCCCCCAATCGCTAAATATTATTCCCCCACCTAATCAGGAATACGCTTGCGGACCTTGGGCAGAAGATATGCAAAACACCGGAGCAGCTTAAAGCCTAGTCACAGAATTTAGGGCATGAAAATGTCCTGACGACATTCACCAGTTATGTAAATATTGATCCGTATCGTCAGGGAGAAGTCATCGGGAAACTGTCAAATGAGAATAATCAAGTGACACTTGAGCAGATTTTGGAAGCAGTTAGACAACACTAACTCTAATATTATTGATGATATCGCCAGCTATTTATCTATTAATTAGGCTTTGTCAGAAGAAAATTTCTTGATGGTCATTTTCTCGTCGACTAGCCTCCGAGCATGACAAAAAAGAACCCCTTCTGCTATTTCAAAACCTCACCTGAGATCATCCGGCTGGCGGTGATGATGTATGTCCGATTTCCGCTTTCTCTACGAAATGTCGAAGATCTTCTTTATGAACGGGGCATCGATATCTGTCATGAAACAGTTAGATATTGGTGGAACAAATTTGGCCCACTGTTCGCAAATTAAATCCGTAAGAAACGACTTCATCCTCCCCAGAATCATTCCAACTGGCGATGGCACCCAAGAACCGTGGACTTGGCAATAGGAGGCCACTATGAGAAAATTATAATATAAGACAATTCCATCTGGGGGATGTTATACGGCGAGCCCTTCTCTCATTAATGAACTAGGGTTTTTAAGATGAAGCATGAAACATATGGCTGTGCGTGTTGTAGTGGGGCATTTGGAGAGCTTTTCACCAACAATCACAGCGTGAAGAGCCTCAAGGTGCAAGCAGAGCAGCACATTGCAAGCAGCACTGGCTGGTCGTGCGGGTTTGGCGTGTTGGGTCGCCGCGATGTTCTGAAAGGTGGTGTTGCCATGGTGGGGCTAGCCAGCTTGTCGACAATGCCTGCTTCAGCACAGTCAGAAACCACCACCGTCTTCACAGGTGGCACAGTCCTTACGGTGGATGCAGATTTCAGCGAAGCAGAAGCAATTGCCATTAGCGGCAACAAGATACTTGCGGTCGGTTCAGACGCAGAAGTTCGCGCGGCAGCTGACGATGGTGCAACAGTTATTGATCTGGCGGGAAAAACGCTTCTTCCGGGTTTCGTTGATGCGCACACGCATGTGGTGGCAGGTTCGGTCGTGGACGCCACCATGGAATATGTGGGTATGGCAAAGTACGGCACCGTCGGAGAAGTTCTCGAACACATTCGGGCTAAGGCAGCCAATACACCGGCGGGGGAATGGCTTGTATTCCGCAATTTCGACCCGGCTGTTCAGGAAGGGCCAGATGCTCTCACATTTGCGGAACTCGATCCTATTTCAACCGATCATCCGATCTTTGTGTTCAACGCGTCTGGCCATTTGGCCTATGCGAACTCAAAGGCATTCGAGATCGCTGGCATCCCGGCAGACATCGAGAATCCGCCAGGTGCCGAATTTGTTCGTGATGCGCAGGGCAAACTTACCGGCATAATGAAGAACTCTATCGCCTTTCTGAAAGTGCTGGGGGCATACCCTGCACTAGCAAAAACCGATCCAATCGCAGCGCTCATCGGCCTGTTGTCCAATTGGAGTGAACACGGGCTTACAACTGTCAGCGAGCTCAGCCTCGGAGGCCTGTCCCAATCCCCTGCCGCTACGGACGTAATGTTGACTGCCTCCAAGACCGGCCGTCTCAAGGCCCGTATCCGGGCTTATCCGTTCTACACGGTAGGCGCTGAGGCTTGGGATGCGGCAGGCGTCAAACCTGGTACCGGTAACGAACTTGCCCGAGTGGCTGGGTATAAATTGGTGGCCGATGGGTCCAATCAGGGTTTTACTGGTCTGCAACGCGATCCCTATTTGAACTCCGACAGTCGCGGTCTGGCCTACATGTCTGCCGACGAACTCAAGAATGTGGCGTTGGATCGGGCTGAAAAAGGCTGGCATCTAGCCATTCACGGCAACGGTGATGCAGCCATCGACAACATCCTGGATGCCTGCACATCGCTTCGCGATGCCGGGATTGATATGGACAAGATACGGGTCCGTATCGAGCATTGCTCTATTCTGCATGATGACCAGATCAAGAGAATGAAAGACCTTGGTGTGTCTGCTAGCTTCCTGATAGGGCATGTTCATTACTGGGGTGTGGCCATGCGTGATGAGGTGTTTGGCGAAGAAAAAGCACAGTTGCTTGATCGATGTAAAAGCTGTGAGGACGCTGGCGTTGGCTTCACACTCCATTCGGACTTCATGGTCACCGACCCGGTTCCGATGCACATGATTGAGATGGCAGTCACCCGCAAGACGTGGAAAGAGCCCGATTATGTTCTGGCACCTCACGAGCGAATTTCGGTTGAGACTGCGATACGATCGGTAACGTCTGAAGCCGCCTGGCAACTATTCTCAGATCACGAGATCGGTAGCCTTGAGCCAGGCAAGTTCGCCGATCTGGTCATTCTCGACAAAGATCCACGCACCGTTAATCCCGATACAATCAAGGACATCAAGGTACTGGAGACCTGGATGGACGGTAAGCAGGTCCATGCTGCCTAACGATTTTACCGGGCGTTGGTTATCTGACGCGTTGGTCCGATCTGTCAGACAATTGGTTATCAGCACAGGCCGGTGCGCCCGGAGGATTACGGGCATTGATCGTAGGTTGATGATGTGCAGACTACAAAATGCAACATTCGGCACCTGCCTTACATTAACCAGCCT
>CALEMG010000234.1 GCA_937910835.1 uncultured Alphaproteobacteria bacterium
TCAGGGCTTCGGTCAGTTCTTCACCTGCCTCAGCCAGAACTTCACCGGTTTTCTCGTTGATCAAGTCTTCCGCAATGAAACGGCCCACGAGATCGAGATGACCGACGAGCATGTCTTTCAGCCCTTCGTCCATCAATTTCTTGGCAAGGCGTTGGGTGATTTTCGTCCCCGCTTCAGCGACGACTTTCTGGGTGTCCGCATCAACGAGATCACGGATCAGGCGGCTGCCACGCACGCGTTCCACATTGAACGGTGTCCGCCAGCCTTTCTTCTCCAGCTTGTAATCCACGCGATCGTAGAAAAAGCTCAGAATATCCTCGTGGCTCATGTCAAGCGCTTGCAAAAGCGCCGTGACCGGCAGCTTGCGGCGACGGTCGATACGAACATGAACAATGTCTTTCGCATCAAACTCAAAATCGAGCCATGAACCACGGTAAGGGATCACGCGCGCAGCAAACAGAAGCTTACCGCTGGCATGGGTTTTACCCTTGTCATGATCGAAAAACACGCCTGGGCTGCGATGCATCTGGGAAACGATCACACGCTCCGTGCCGTTGATGATAAAGGTGCCCTTGTCGGTCATAAGCGGCATATCGCCCATGTAGACACTCTGTTCCTTGATATCGAGGACAGATTTCGCTTCCGTATCCGGATCCACCTCAAAGACAATCAGGCGCAGCGTCGCCTTCAGCGGCGCGCCAAAGGTCATGCCGCGCTGCTGGCACTCTTCCTCGTCATACTTCGGGGCTTCAAATTCATAGGAAACAAACTCAAGGCTTGCCGTGTCGGCGAAATCCTTGATCGGAAAAACAGACTTGAAAACGGATTGAAGACCTTCGTCGCCGCGCGCATCGGGCGGCGTGTCTTGCATCAAAAACGCATCGTAAGAGGTTTTCTGGACCTCAATCAAGTTAGGCATTTAGGTTGACGCCTCAATGCTTACAAAGTTTTTACGAACGCGCTTGCGACCGGTGAACGACTGCAATATGCCCATGCCAAATCCCCGTATGTTTCTTGGCCAACTAAAAAACAACCTTTGCTAAAAAGGCTGCGAGCCGGTTTTCCAAAGATCAGAAGAAGTCATCTAATCTCTTGAAACTCCTGCAAATTTTCCTCCAAACTTAAGGCCGCTGGAGACGCCACGTGATTAAATTCCCGCCGGACAACCGCTCGCCTGCTTAGAAAGCGGCTGCGGGGAAGGCAGCAAAAGCCGCCTTCCCCGTTGTAACCTTAGCTACCCAAAGGTCGCTACATCGCAACTGATTATTTGAGTTCAACAGTTGCGCCTGCGCCTTCGAGTTGTTCTTTGATTTTGTTAGCTTCGTCTTTCGGCGCGCCTTCCTTAACGGCTTTCGGTGCACCTTCAACGAGGTCTTTTGCTTCCTTAAGACCAAGACCCGTGATAGCACGAACCTCTTTAATGACGTTGATTTTCTTTTCGCCAGCAGCGGCCAGAATAACGTCAAACTCGTCTTTTTCTTCAGCAGCAGCGGCATCGCCACCGCCAGCGCCCGGAGCAGCTGCGGCAGCAACCGGTGCTGCGGCGGAAACGCCCCATTTTTCTTCCAGAAGTTTTGCAAGTTCTGCAGCTTCCAGCACTGTCAGGCTGGAAAGATCTTCGGCAATCTTTTCGAGATCGGCCATTGTACTATTCTCCTCAGGTAAACCTATTGGTTTAGTTTCAATATTAACTGGCTATTACATCTAACCCTGTTCGGCTTTCGCCGCCAGGACACGGGCCAACTGGCCGGCAGGAGCCTGAAGGACACCAGCGATTTTTGTCGCAGGTGCCTGCAGCAACCCGAACAATTTTCCGCGAAGCTCATCCAATGACGGCAGGCTCGCGAGAGACTTGACCCCAGCGGGGTCGAGTTCCGTTGTACCCATTGCGCCACCGATAACGACAAACTTCTCGTTTCCCTTTGCGTAGTCCATAACAACTTTGGGAGCCGCGACGGGATCGCTTGAATATGCGATGCCCACAGGGCCCTTCAGTTTGTCGGACAGGGAACCATAGTCCGTGCCATCAAGAGCGAGACGCGCAAGCCGATTTTTAGTCACTTTGAAGCTGGCACCGGCATCCAGCATCTTTACGCGAAGCTCGGTCATTTGCGCCACAGTGAGACCACTGTATTCGGCGACAACAACCACAGCTGCCTCGTTAAAGACTCCGTTCAGCTCGGTAACCACCGCTTCTTTTTGCGATCGGTCCACTCGTCGTCTCCAGTCTTTGAAATACTTCAAACTCTTAAAGCATTCCGTTTACACTAGAACCCGGCCTCGGCCGAATTCGGTTAAACTGTCCCAGGTCCACCTGAATTGCTGACTAGCAGCGAATTTTTTAGCTTCCCTGTCTATGCAGGCAACAATTTGCATTTAAATCCCCATCCCATAAGGTCCGGGAACACCTGCAGTCTTGGACAGACGGACTGGCGAACCAGCCCGACATTTACCGCCTCTTACAAGGCGGCAAATTTGGTATGCGACGCTAGACTACGTCGCCGATTTCAAGTTTCACGCCCGGGCCCATGGTAGAGCTCACGGCAATCTTCTTGATAAATGTTCCTTTTGCGCCACTCGGCTTGGATTTTGCCACTGCACTCACGAAGGCCTTGATATTTTCGCTCAAGGCTTCCTTGGTGAAGCTCGACTTGCCAAGTCCGGCATGGACGATCCCGCTCTTTTCGGCGCGGAATTCAACCTGCCCACCTTTTGCGGCCTTCACAGCGTCCGCAACATTCGGCGTTACCGTGCCGAGTTTCGGATTCGGCATCAACCCGCGCGGGCCCAGTACCTTACCAAGCCGACCGACAACGGCCATCATGTCCGGCGTTGCGATGCAGCGATCAAAATTCATCTCGCCTGCCTGAATTTTCTCCATCAGGTCTTCCGCCCCAACGAGATCAGCGCCGGCTTTCGTTGCTTCTTCGGCCTTGTCACCACGGGCGAACACTGCCACGCGAACAGCCTTACCCGTTCCGTTCGGCAGCTGGATCACGCCACGAACCATCTGGTCCGAATGCCGCGGATCAACACCGAGGTTCATTGCAATTTCGACGGTTTCGTCAAATTTGGAGGTGGCATTCGACTTGATAATGTCGCCGGCCTCTTCCAGTGCATAAAATTTTTCGCGGTCGATCATGTCTGCCGCGGCCTTTTGCTTCTTGGTCAGTTTTGCCATGATCTTAACCCACCACTTCCAAGCCCATGGAACGGGCGGAGCCTTTGATAATGTTCATTGCTGCGTCGATATCGTTGGCGTTCAGATCCACCATCTTCGCTTCCGCAATCTCACGAACCTGTGCCTCGGTCACCGTGCCTGCAACTTCCTTACTCGGAGTGCTGCCACCTTTTTTCAACTTGGCTGCCTTTTTAAGAAAATAGGAAGCCGGCGGCGTCTTGGTGATAAAGCTAAATGAACGATCCGCATAAACAGTAATAACGGTTGGAATTGGCATGCCGCCTTCCATACTGCCCGTAGAGGCATTGAAAGCCTTGCAGAATTCCATAATATTTACGCCCTGCTGGCCCAGTGCCGGGCCAATGGGCGGGGATGGATTTGCCTGTCCCGCCGGGACCTGCAACTTGATATAACCTTTAATCTTCTTTGCCATTATCTTCCCTCTTCAAATTAAGGGGTCGTGGTACGACCATGGCCGGCCTCCCACAACGGTCCGCACCATGCGGAAATTACTCTCTAACTTTTCTCAACCTGCGAATAATCAAGCTCAACAGGTGTTGACCGGCCGAAGATCGATACAGAGACCTTCAACTTCGCTTTCTCTTCATCCACTTCCTCGACCTGACCCATAAAGGTGGCGAACGGGCCGTCACAAACCCGGACTTCTTCACCCAGATCAAACGTAACCGATGGCTTGGGCCGCTCGATCCCTTCCTGCACCTGATTGAGAACCGCCATTGCCTCCTTTTCGGAGATTGGTGTCGGCTTGTTCCCATTACCAAGGAAGCCCGTTACTTTCGGCAGGTTCTTGACCAGATGGTAGGTTTCGTCATTCATCTCCATATGCGCCAGCACATAGCCAGGGAAAAACTTCCGCTCGGCGCTGACCTTCTGGCCGCGCCGCACTTCCACTACCTCTTCGACCGGGACCAGCACCTCTTCAAACAAGTCGGCCATGCCCTTGATGATCGCCTGTTCCTTAACGGATTGCGCGACCTTCTTTTCGAAGCCCGAATAGGCGTGAATGATATACCAGCGTTTGGCCATGTGATCAGGATCCCAGTGACATGATTTGCTTGACGACGAACTGAATGCCGGAATCAACCAGGAAAAAGAACATGGAAGCCAGAAAAACCATGACAAATACCATCCCCGTTGTCACCAGCGTTTCCTTGCGGGTCGGCCATGTGACTTTCGAGGCTTCCTGCCGCACCTGGCGGATAAAAGCTCCTGGGTTTACCTTTGCCATAATTCTTCAAAAATCCTTCATCCGGTGAATGACCCGGCGGTATACAAGACTTTTACGTATAGATCAACCAGATTGGCAGGAGAGGAGGGACTCGAACCCACAACCCCCGGTTTTGGAGACCGGTGCTCTACCAATTGAGCTACACTCCTCCGGTCTGAACGGCCAATCCCGGGTCGCCGACTTTTTACGTCCGGCGCCCGGGACTAACCATCAATCTACATGTATCTTTGTCGCCGTTTAAACCAAACGGCGCCCATCTTCCTTATTCGGTTACGGATGCGACGACGCCGGCGCCGACGGTACGGCCACCTTCGCGGATTGCGAAGCGCAGACCTTCATCCATGGCGATCGGTGCAATCAGCTCGACATCCATCGTCACATTGTCACCCGGCATCACCATTTCCGTACCAGAGGGAAGCGTCACAACACCTGTCACGTCCGTCGTCCGGAAATAGAACTGCGGGCGATAGTTCGTGAAGAACGGTGTATGACGACCGCCCTCTTCCTTCGTCAGGATGTAGGCTTCCGCCTTGAACTTCGTATGCGGGGTGATCGAGCCCGGATGCGCCAGAACCTGGCCGCGTTCAACATCTTCACGCTTCGTACCACGCAGGAGAACACCCACGTTGTCGCCAGCCTGACCCTGGTCCAGCAGCTTGCGGAACATCTCAACGCCTGTACAGGTCGTCTTCGTCGTCGGACGAATGCCGACAATCTCGATTTCCTCGCCAACCTTCACAATGCCGCTTTCAACACGACCGGTCACAACCGTACCACGACCCGAGATCGAGAACACATCCTCAATCGGCATCAGGAATGGCTTGTCAATCTCACGTTCCGGCTGCGGGATAGACGCGTCAACCGCTTCCATCAGCTTCAGGATCGCTTCCTTGCCGATTTCGTCATCCCGGCCTTCAAGAGCTGCAAGCGCAGAACCGCCAATGATCGGAATATCATCCCCCGGGAAATCATATTCAGAGAGAAGCTCGCGGATTTCCATTTCAACAAGCTCGATCAGCTCTTCATCATCGACAAGGTCAACCTTGTTCATAAAGACAACAAGCGCCGGAACACCAACCTGGCGGGCCAGCAGGATATGCTCGCGTGTCTGGGGCATCGGGCCGTCGTTTGCAGACACAACCAGAATAGCGCCGTCCATCTGCGCCGCACCCGTGATCATGTTCTTCACATAGTCAGCATGGCCCGGGCAATCCACATGCGCATAGTGACGGCTCGCCGTCTCATATTCAACATGGGCCGTCGAAATCGTGATACCGCGCGCCTTCTCTTCCGGCGCCTTGTCAATCTCGTCAAACGCAAACGCAGCACCGCCGCTCTGCTCTGCTAGAACTTTCGTAATCGCCGCCGTCAGCGTCGTCTTACCATGGTCAACATGACCAATCGTCCCAATATTTACATGCGGTTTACTACGATCAAATTTCTCTTTGGCCATTT
>CALEMG010000235.1 GCA_937910835.1 uncultured Alphaproteobacteria bacterium
GACGACGGTGTTCAGCTCCTTCGGCATAGCCTTCGTTGCCGGAAGAAATCTTGTTCCAAGTCCCCCGACAGGGAACACGGCTTTACGAACTTTTTTTGGCATGCTGATCTGACCCGCTGATTATACTGTGAAATTTATGGCATCTCGCCCGCTGCAAAGGCAACCCCTGATTTTCAGCTTTTTAGCAGAACGTCCTTTGCTTCGTTGAGTTTGGCGGCCATATAGTCGGACCCGTTATGGTCCGGATGGAACTTTTTCATCAATCGGCGATGGGCCGCCTTGATGTCGGAAACCGAGGCGTCGCCGCCGAGCTCAAGGATTTCAAATGCCTCCTGCCGGGTCATCGGGCCGTCGCTACTTGACGCCCGGGTGCGCTCTTCCTTTGACTGGTTTTCGCCGCCTTCTGTCGCGAAATCTTCATCGAAATTTCGGCTGATAAAGCTCTCCAGAATGGCCATGGTTTGCTCATCATCAGCGCATTCGCGATGGAATTCGCCAAGTTCCGAACGACTAAGGGTGGAAAGTTGCCGCCCTTCGAATCGCCCTTGAAGTATCATTGCGTCCATCTCGCCGGTATCGTGATTGAGCGAGGCCTGCAGCCAGTCTGTCTCCACATCCGATTTTTGCCCGGTGGAAGGACGTCGTGCGCTGAACAGGGGTTTGCTGCGAAGGAAAAACAATGCCGCAGCGATCAGCGGTGCAGCATAGGGAAACCGCCCGGTCAGGATAAAAAATCCAGCAAGAACGGAGCAAACGATGACTGCGGAAATCCTCAGTGCCTTGATAAGCTTTCTAGGATCAGCGGTCGCAATGGCTTGACTGCCGACCATCAGGGCCAGAAGAACCGAAACACCGATGATAAAGTATGCCAGCATGATCTATTTGATCTGCTTGAGAAGCAACTGCGCTTCGCCGCCGGATTTCTTGCTGAAATCGCTGAGGGCCTTGCGCCCTCCGGCAGCGTAGGCTGCGACTGCCCGGAGCAGGTTGCGTAAGGTCGCTGCGCTGGCGCTGTCGAAACGGCAATAGGCCCCGCCGGAGAGCCGGGCCATTTGGCGGAAGCAATTCTCCGCGATAGAGTCATATCCTTCCTGAAAAAGGAAAATGGGGACCTTCAGCATTCCGAGCTGCCCGGCAAGATGACAGAGCTGATCCGCGTCCTCCTCCATGCAGTCGCCGACATAGACGAGTGCATTGACCCGATCTTTCTTTGTCTGGCGGAGAGTATGCTTAAGGACCTTCTCGATCTGGGTATGGCCACCAAGGCAAAAGACGCGCGACATCGGGCGGATCAGCGCCTGGCTATCGGATGTCCATTTGGTCGCCCTGAATTCACCGAAGCCGCGAAAAAAAGCGATCTGCAGTTCAAGCCCGCCATTTGATCCCGCTTCTTCAAACATTTCATGCTGTAGGTGCGATGCCCTGTCCCAGGTCGGCTGTCGGCTTGCCGTGGCATCGATCGCGAAGATCAACCGCCCGTTCTTGCCTGTGCGCGCGCGCACCGGGGCGGCCGCGACTTTCCTTAAAAACTCGGCAACGTCATCCTTGCCGGATTTTTTATCAGATTTCTCGATATTTTTGGCCAAGTCGAGCTTTTCCCCATTTGCCGGTCCTTACCCCTTAGATAGGTGTTTTTACAGAAAAATTCAATTCAAAGGCAATTAGGCTTGCTCTTCGATGGGCTGCGGGACAAGAATGGCAAAAAAGCGAATTGAGACGGAGCCAGCCGATGAAAACCGAACCTTTCTGGTGGGAGGCCGCGAAGCCTGAACCCACCGGCGTGGCGTTGCCGGACAGTGTCAGTGATGTGCTGATTATCGGCGGTGGCTATACCGGGCTGTCCGCGGCGCTTACCCTTGCCAAAAGAGGACAGACGGTCACGGTTCTTGATGCGGAAATGCTGGGCTATGGTGCCAGCGGGCGCAATGGCGGCATGATAGGCAATCTCCTGAAGCCTGGACTATCCGGCCTGATTGACAGCTATGGCGTGGAACGGGGCTGCGCCATCTATAAGGAGGCACTGGCCTCCGTCGAGTTTATCAAATACCGGATTGCGGAAGAGTGGATCGACTGCGACCTTACGCTCACCGGTCGCTTCTATCCGGCGGTGCTGGAGAAGCATTACCGTGCAATGAACAGGGACTTCGAAATCCGGCAAAAATATCTCGATATCCCGGAGGAAATGGTTGGGCCGGACAGCTATGCGGAGGATGTGGATAGTTCTGGCTACAAGGGCGGCCTGCGGCTATATCATACGGGCGGACTGCATCCCGCGAAATATGTGACGGGCCTGACGAAAGCAGCCATGAGGGCCGGGGCGCGGATCATCGCGCCGCTTCGGGCGGAGGAGATAATCAAGACGCCCTCCGGGTTTGCCGTGCGCACGGCGCAGGGTGAGGTGGCAGGGAGAGCTTTGCTGATTGCCACCAATGGCTACGGCGGCGCTCTTTTTCCCTTTTTGCAACAACGCGTCTTCCCGGTCGGCAGCACCATGATCGCAACCGAGGAACTTTCGGAAAATTTGGTGGCTAGCCTGTTTCCGACGAAGCGGATGATCACGGATACGCGTAAGATGCTGAGCTATTACCGTCCTTCACCGGACGGGAGGCGGGTTTTGCTCGGCGCACGGCCGACAATCTTTCCCGCCTCGCCGGAGGCGCAAGCGCGTTCCCTAAAGAAAACGCTTAGTTCGATCTTTCCGAGCCTTCAACAAACGGCGATCAGTCATGTCTGGTCCGGCAATGTAGCCTATGATTTTGCCGCCATGCCGACCATTGGGGAGCATGAAGGAGTGTACTACGCCATGGGCTATTGCGGCTCTGGTGTGGCAATGTCCGGCTACTTCGGCCATAAAGCCGCCCTCAAAATATTGGGCGATCCCGAAGGGGAGACGGCCTTTGACGACTTGCCGCTGGAAGATCGTTTCTATTATAATGGCAGGCCCTGGTTCCTGCCCGTCGCCATGACGGGTTACCGCGTCCGCGATTAATATGGTTTCTGATGACAGTATCCGCGTTTTTCTCCCTGCCGAGCCATCGCGAAACATGGCGTCTGGTCTGGCCGATTATTC
>CALEMG010000236.1 GCA_937910835.1 uncultured Alphaproteobacteria bacterium
GAAGAGTTCTGTCGGGAGGCGTCTCGCAACCCAACTCGGCTTACCGTTTAGAGACGCGGATACAGAGATTGAAGCCGCGTCCAATCTCTCTGTATCGGAATTCTTCGATATTCATGGCGAGGCGTCCTTTCGTGATGGCGAGCGGAAAGTTATCGCCCGCCTGCTTAAAGAACCCCGACATGTTCTGGCAACCGGCGGCGGAGCGTTCATGGATCCGAAGACACGCGCACTTATCGCCAGAACATGTCGGTCAATCTGGTTGCGTGCCGAGCTTGATGTCATTTATAAGCGCTGCATGAAACGCAATAATCGCCCGCTTTTGAAAACAGGCGACCCAAAAGCCATATTAAAGGATCTGATGGACACGCGGTATCCGGTCTATGCTGAGGCAGATATCACGGTCGACAGTGGCGATGGCCCGCATGAAATTGTGGTCGACAAGATTATCACTGCGCTGAAAAACTTGCCCTCGACCCAAAACACCTCAGGTAGCAAATGACATCCTTGCCAGTAGAACCCGCTCCGACATTAGCAGAAGTAAAGGTTGCGCTGGGTCCACGCTCCTATGACATTCTCATCGGCGCCGATCTGATTGCCAGTGCCGGCGCGACTTTGCGGAACATCTTGAAAAATCCATGCGTCGCCATTATCACAGATGAAAATGTCGCAGCACTTCATCTGGAAAGCTTGCAAACCTCCCTGACCCATGCAGGGATCGAACATAGCGCCCTCGTCTTTCCTCCAGGTGAAAGCAGCAAGAGTATCGCGACTTACGGCAATTTAATGAGCCGTCTTCTGGATAGCCGCATTCAAAGGGATGAGGCACTGATCGCCCTTGGCGGCGGAGTGATCGGCGACCTGACCGGGTTTGCCGCGGACACGTTGCGCAGGGGCGTGGATTTCATCCAGATACCAACAACCTTGCTTTCACAGGTGGACAGTTTTGTTGGCGGCAAGACCGGCATCAATGCGCCTCAGGGTAAAAATCTCATCGGCGCCTTTTACCAGCCGCGTCTGGTACTCGCCGATATCTCTACCCTGGACAGCCTGCCGCATCGCGAGGTTCTGGCGGGTTACGCCGAAGTTGTGAAATACGGACTGCTCGGGGACTACGCATTTTTCGAATGGCTCGAAGCGAATGGCCAAAAGGTGATTGAGGGCGATACCGACGCGCGCATATACGCCGTGGAGCAAAGCGTTAAAGCCAAGGCAGATATCGTTGCTAAGGATGAACGTGAGGGCGGCGTTCGGGCGCTTCTCAATCTTGGTCACACATTCGGTCATGCGCTTGAGGCGGAGACTGGTTACGGCACGCATCTTAATCATGGGGAGGCCGTTGCGATTGGTATGATAATGGCAGCAGAGCTTTCTGCCCAACTCGGTTTTCTCAATCGTCAGGATTGCGGGCGAATCCGTGCGCATTTCAAGTCTATCGGACTGCCTGTTGCCGTTCCGAAAATTGATGGCGTAACCTGGACGGCGGAAAAACTGCTCGCTCACATGCGTCAGGATAAGAAAATCAGTGGCGGTAAAATCACACTTATCTTGATGAATGCCATTGGCGACGCTTTCAGCACAAAAACAATCGATGAATCGGATATCCTGTCACTCCTTCGACAGGAACTACGGGAATAGAATAGGGAAATGGACACGGGTGAAATAAATTTGGAATTGATCCTCCTGCCGCTCGCAATTTTTCTGCTTTTATTGCTTTCTGCTTTCTTTTCAGGCTCGGAAACCGCGCTAACGGGTGCCTCCCGCGCGCGCCTGCATCAGATGGAGCAATCCGGTGATCACCGGGCCGGGCTTGTAAACCGGCTTCGCGACAAGCACACGAAACTTATCAGCGCCATTCTGCTCGGCAACAACCTTGTCAATATCCTGGCCTCCGCTCTTGCGACGAGTATTTTCATTTCCCTGTTCGGAGACATTGGCGTTGCCTATGCGACCCTTGTCATGACTATTCTTGTGCTGGTCTTTGCGGAGGTTCTTCCAAAAACCGTAGCGCTCAGGCGGACAATCCCCGTCGCACTCTTCGTCGCACCAGTACTGCGACCGGCAATCTTCCTCCTCTCCCCCGTGGTCATGGGTATCAACTATATTGTCGAAGTAACCCTGAGCCTTATGGGTATAAAGGGGGGTGACGGCGACTCCGATACATTAACCGACGCCGCGCAGGATGAACTGCGCGGAGCGATCGAACTACATTCGGAAGATGCCGGCGTTATCATGCATGAACGCTACATGCTGGACACGATCCTCGATATGGACGAGGTGGACCTTGAAGAGATCATGGTTCATCGCAAGAATGTAGAAATGGTCGATGCGGAGAAACCGGTCCGTGAAATTATCGATCAAGTGCTCGGGAGTCCCTATACAAGATTACCGCTCTGGAAGAAAAATCCAGAGAATATTATCGGCATCATCCACGCGAAGGATATGCTCCGTGCCCTGATCCCTCTGGGCGGAGACTATGAGAAGCTGGATATTGAATCAATCGCTCTCGAGCCATGGTTCGTGCCCGAAACCACTACTTTGCGCAGCCAACTCAACGCATTCCTAGAGCGAAAGAGCCATTTCGCGCTTGTCGTCGATGAATATGGCGCGCTCATGGGCCTCGTAACACTCGAGGATATTCTTGAGGAGATTGTCGGCGATATCGCGGACGAGCATGACCTTGCCGTAAGCGATGTCCGGTTGATGAAGGACGGCAGCATTGTCACGAAAGGCGATGTAACCATCCGTGACCTGAACCGGCAACTTAACTGGGCCCTCCCCGACGAGGAGGCCGCAACGGTTGCCGGGCTGGTGATCCATGAGGCCCAGATTATTCCGGACATAGGCCAAGCCTTTATCTTCCATGGATATAAGTTTGAAATTCTCAAAAAAGATCTTAACCAGATTACAGAACTTCGTGTCACCTCGCTTGAGCTATAGAATTTCAATCGGACAAGCCAACCGGAAACTCTGCCCATATGTTTGAAATTCTCCTCAACATTATTGCCCCAGTCGTCGTAACCGCCGGGATTGGTTTTTTCTGGGCCAAGACGGGCCGCGCCTTTCATACAGAAACAGTGACCGGGCTGGTAACGAATGTCGGCTCCCCGATGCTGATTTTCTCAACTCTTGTCAAACTCGACATGGAACTTGGCGCATTCCTAGAGTTTGCAATGTTCGCCGCATTTTCAGCTCTGGCCTTTTGTGTGATTTGCTTCGTGTCATTGAAGCTCTGCCGCCTTAATATCCGCAATTACCTCCCCGGCCTGATGTTTCCCAATACGGGAAATATGGGCCTGCCGCTTTGTTTTTTTGCTTTCGGGGAGGCCGGCCTGGCACTTGCCATCGCCGTCTTTACTGTCTTTTCCACTCTGCAATTCACCTTCGGCATCTGGCTTTCTTCCGGCGCTAGTTCGCCCGGTCAGCTATTGCGCACGCCCCTTATTTATGCGGTGATCATTGGCCTGGGGTTGAAGGCTCTTTCCTTTCCCGTCCCGCTCTGGATCATAAATACCACTGAACTTATCGGCAGCCTAACCATTCCCTTGATGATCCTTGCCCTCGGCGTCAGCCTCGCAAGCCTTTCCGTAAATCACATCCGCCTCGCAACTGGTCTCTCATTCCTCCGCCTTGCCATGGGATTTGCCGTTGGATACGGGCTTGCCGCCCTGTTCGGATTGGAAGGGGTCGAACGCGGCGTCCTGATACTGGAATGCAGCATGCCCGTCGCGGTATTCAACTATCTGTTCTCGCTTCGCTATGACCGCGCCCATAGCCATGTTGCGGGGATGGTGCTCATTTCGACATTGCTTTCCTTTATCACCCTCCCCGCGCTGTTGCTCTACCTGCTTTAGGAAGGTCAGGAATCAAGCTTGCCGGTCTGGCTGCGATAGTGATCAAGAATGGCAGATCGTATGCGGGAAGTCCGGGAATGCTCGCGGCGCCTCTCATCGCTATCCGCTTTACAGCAGAAATCATTGATCGACATATTTTCCCGCGCGCAGATTTCGCGCAGGGCCTCCCACTCGATTTCCTCCAGCCGGATGCTGGTCCGATGGGGCTGACCCGAGTTTGGATCTATGACTGAAATATTGCGGTTGACGAGGGATTGGCTTATCTGGGTCATGTTAGGGCTCCTGTTGCTGCTCTTATAAGTTGCCATATTTTTTACTAAACTCTCAAAAGGAGCATATAGGGGCGTGATAAATTGGTTCAACAGTTTTTTCTGATGTTTTATCGGATCAAGAGCAGCGCAGTTACGATCGTACCGTAAGCGCCAACGCGTGGATATCCGAACGAAGCTCCTCTGAGAGGACATCATACACGGCCCGTTGGCTGGCAACGCGGGACATTCCCTTGAACTTCTCCGCGGTTATTTCCACCCGAAAATGGCTTTCCCCTTCAGGGCGGGCACCCGCAAGGCCCGCATGCA
>CALEMG010000237.1 GCA_937910835.1 uncultured Alphaproteobacteria bacterium
GGAAAAGAGCAATGAAAAACGCTGCTTTCCAGCCAAATAGCTGCAGCCATTCCGTACGATCTATATGTTCAGGATTTAACGCAGTAACACTTGCCAGCCGCCAATTCCACAGGAGAAACAAGCCAAGCCAGAGAAGGACCGTTGACCGGTCCGCTATGCGCCATTGACCGAACACGTTGGATCAGCGTGTCGGGAACAGTCCGCGAAAGGCTGTCGTCACTTTTGACCACCAATACTTAATCGTCACCAGCGCGGTAGCAGCTGCACCAATCGCAGCTTGAACGAACAGAGCACCCGTGCCCGGATCGATATAAGCGTGAGCAGCGGGAGTATAAAGAGCGGCGATCAGGCCAACCATCGTATAGTTATAAATCTTAGTCATCGCGTTTAAATTCAATCTTTTCCGTGAAGATACCAGTTATTTAGAATGATCGTTTACGACAGAATGATAAAAATCACTTTAACGCGAAGGGCGCTAATTGAATGAACGGCTCATCTCAAAGCTTGAAAGATCTCATCCCCGTATCCGGTTCGTTCCGGGACCCTAAGGGCCAAGTGGCCAAAACGGCCCTTGGAGACGTGTTTCGGGTCATCACGGAAGTCGGCAATGCAGAATTCGCCGATGTAGAGGAATCGGGCCTCTACGCGCACTTAATTGAACAAGGAAAACTGATCGAACATCATCATGTGCCGCTCACAGACGTAACCAATGTCTCGAATATCGAAACACTTTTGCGGCATCCTTCCCTGCCAATGGTCTCATACCCTTATGAGTGGTGCTTCCAGCAAATGAAGGACGCCGCGCTTTTGCAGCTGGATCTGTATTTGGAGAGCCTTGAGTACGGTAAGACCCTGTCCGATGCGACCGCTTACAATGTTCAGTTTCTGCGCGGGAAGCCGATCTTCATCGATACATTGTCCTTCATTCCTTACACGCCCGGCCAGTTCTGGCTGGGACAGGAACAATTTACCGAGCAATTTCTGAATCCGCTTTTGCTGACATCCTATTCCGGACTACCATTCAATGACATATATCGGGGGTCCATGACGGGCGTATCATCTGAAATGATCAGCGCCGTGACTCCGTTTCGCCGGAAGCTCTCCTGGCGTTACTTCAATTATATACACCTGCCTCGACAGTCCAAAAAACGTAGCCTGGAATCTGGGGCCGCAGGGGTTCGAAAAGTCGAAGGCAAATTGCCCAAGGAAGGCTTTCAGTTCATTCTGAAACAGCTCCGCAGCTGGACCGAGACACTGACAGCGCCGGAGGCGCCCTCAACCTGGATCGCCTATACACAGACCCGAACTTATGAAGACCAGTCCGTGTCGCAAAAAGTGAAATTCGTAGCTGAATGCGTCGATCAGGCCCGCCCGAAACAGGTCCTCGATGTTGGCTGTAACACCGGCGAGTTCAGTTTTCTTGCCCTCGATGCCGGCGCCGAGCACGTGGTTGGACTGGAATCAGACCAGCAGGCGCTATCGACGGCCTATGCACAGGCGGTTGAAAAGAGTGCTGCGTTCCTGCCGCTGCATCAAAACATCACCAATCCAACGCCTTCGCAGGGTTGGGCGAATGAGGAACGTGACAGCATTGGGCAGCGTGTTTCAGCAGACTTCATGCTGGCACTAGCCATTCTGCATCATATCGTCATCTCAGGGAATATTCCGCTGAAGCGCGCGGTTTCCTATCTCACCAATCTGGCGCCGCGCGGCGTGATTGAATGGGTGCCGAAATCCGACCCGATGGTGCAAACCCTGTTGAGAAATCGCGAGGATATCTTCGATACCTATAGCGAGAATATGTTCGAACGGATCCTCATTGAGACGGGTGTCAGCGTCCACAAGAAGCAGAAGTTGGAGAATGGTCGGACGCTTTATCTTTACGAGCGCTAAACCTGGCGGGCCGCGGCCCCGGCGACTGGATTGGTCGCGGCTCTCTTATTCATCAAGCGGTTTCAAGCCAGCCTTGAACCGCTTCCAATTGTCGACATAGACCTGCGCCGACCCCTTGATCATCATGATCTGGGGGTCGCTGATCTCTTTCACGACTTTGCCAGGCGCCCCCATGACGAGCGAATTGTCCGGAATCACCTTGCCTTCCGGGATCAGCGCGTGCGCGCCAATAATACAATTCTTGCCGATGACGGCACGATTGAGCACGGTCGCGCCAATGCCGATCAAGGATTCATCCCCAATCGTACAGCCATGCAGCATCACCATATGACCAATCGTGACATCCTTGCCGATATTGAGCGGGCAACCAATGTCGGTATGTAACACGCTGCCATCCTGGACATTCGAGTTTTCACCGACCATGATCGGGTCATTGTCTCCGCGGAGCACAGCATTGAACCAGACGGAGGCGTTTTCCTCGAGAATCACATTGCCCAGGACAGTGGCATTTTCGGCGACCCAGTAATTCCCTGATTGCGGCACAGTTGGGCAAACCCCATCAAAATCGTACAAAGCCATGTCAGTCTCCCATAGTGTTTTATTTCGTCTGCGGATTGTCGCTGTCACACTCGGTTAACCCTCTTAGTGTGTAATT
>CALEMG010000238.1 GCA_937910835.1 uncultured Alphaproteobacteria bacterium
AAACATACAGCATTCAAACACCGGCAAGAGCGATCACACAAAACGCGGCGACAGGGTCAAATAGTAAAATCTGCGGTGCACACCATTGAAGGACGTCTTTGAAATCCGCCCTTTCTACATCCTGCGGGTCGCTCCAGAAATCCGTATTATGCTCCCGGCTTCATAATCATCTATTGAAAATAACATATACATCGTCAATTAAATGATTATAGAATCATATGTCATTTAATTGACGATGTATATAAACCGCTTAGTATGCAAAAAACAATAAATACCACTAGACAGTTCTTGGCCAAGAAGGGTTCGCAACTTAATTTTTTTGTTTCTGTATACTTATAAAGAATACCGATCTGCCAGGAATTAGGTCAAAATGGAAGGCAACGACCTTCAAACTTTTCTTTAAATTAATAACAATCAAAATGATGTGTAGTTAGTCAGGGAGGACAATAAATGAACACACTCAATTATGTGGATTTTCTGGATCGTAGTGCCAGGGTTGCCGGCTACCGGAAGGCTCTAATCGACGATCATGGAAGTTATACTCATGCAGAGCTAGCAAATCAGACCAACAGGATTGGGAATGCCCTCATAGCAAAAGGGTTCAAACCTGAAACACCATTTGCGGTTCTTAGCCCGAATACCAACCTAGCCATGATTTCTATAATTGGTGGAATTCGGGCGGGCGGCGCCTGGAGCAATATTAACCTGCGATCTGGAGTAACCATCATTAAGGACCTGCTCGACCGAGGAGGCTGTCAGGCTCTATTTTTCCACAGCTCCGTCGCGGATCAAATCAGCGAGATTGAACAAGGCGTTGAGGCTCTGGAATTCATCATCTGCATTGATAAAGAAATTAACGGATATCCTTCACTAACCCAGTTCATTGAGGATGCGCCGGAAACTCATTGTAATATATATCTTCCCGAAAACGGGGTTGGTTTTCAGGGCTCTACAGGGGGCACGACAGGGGCTCCAAAAATAACGCAAGCGGGCCAATGTCTCCTTACCTACAGCGCTTTAGCCTTTATGACTTCCCTGACTGATTTTAATCAGAACACGCCTCCAATAAATCTGGCTGTGGCGCCGATTACGCATGCGGGAGGCTTTGTCGCCCTTGCCGTGCTTGCCTTTGGCGGGACTGTTGTAATGATGGTAACCGCAGATCCTGAGCAGATACTTCAAAATATCTCAGTGCATAAAATCTCACTTATTTTCATGCCGCCCACCCTTATCTATGTGCTCATGAATCATCCAAAATGTAAGGAGACAGACTTCTCCTCTCTGCGCTATCTGATATCCGCAGCAGCCCCGTTTGCGGTGGAAAAAATCGCCCGGGCACATGAAATATTCGGTCCGGTAATCTGCCAGTCTTTCGGCCAAACGGAATCGGGCTTTCCCCTCACATTCATATCGCCGGAAACCGTAACCGCAGCGCTATCAAACCCCGCACAGGCGGGGCGATTGCAATCGGTTGGGCAGCCCACAATAACTACCAGTGCGATTGAAATTCTGGATGACGCCGGTGAAATACTCCCTCCTGACGAGGTTGGTGAAATGGCGGTACGTGGACCAACTGTCATGTTTCGATATCTGAACGATCCAGAAGCAACAAAAGCAATTCAATCTAACGGCTGGCAGAGAACTGGTGACCTTGGCTATCGTGATAAGGACGGATTCATTTATATCAGTGATCGCAAGCGCGACTTGATTATAAGTGGAGGTTTCAACGTTTTCCCCCTCGAAGTAGAGCAAACACTACTTCAGCATCCTGCAGTCCAAGATTGCGCTGTAATTGGCGTCCCGGATGAAAAATGGGGAGAAGCGGTAAAAGCCGTGGTCGAGTTAGCTCCCGGTACGGAGGTAACCGATACAATTTTAATTGCGCTCTGCAAAGAGAAACTTGGGAGTGTGATGGCACCGAAAAGCGTTGATTTTATTGAACAACTACCCCGAAGCGCAGTTGGAAAAGTCCTGAAACGCGAAATAAGGAAAACCTATTGGCAAAACAAGAAAGAGAATATCTGACATGCCGCGCGCGACATTCAATAAAATAAGGGAGCGCCTAACGCTACCATTGCTCGCGGCCCCAATGTTTCTTGTCTCTGGCCCTGATCTCGTCGTTGCCGCCGGAAAAGCAGGTGTCGTTGGGTCTTTCCCGACAGCCAACTGCCGGAATACGGCAGAACTGGATTTCTGGCTAACGGACATCTCAACACGCCTGGCAAAGTATGAGCAAAAAACCGGACTGCCATCAGCACCTTATTGCCCAAACCTTATTGTCCATAAATCGAACAAGCGGCTTGCGGAAGATCTCGATATTCTACTAACGCATCGACAGCAGCTTGTTATTACGC
>CALEMG010000239.1 GCA_937910835.1 uncultured Alphaproteobacteria bacterium
GATGACCCTGGTCACCTTTGCCAATGTGATGGCCCGCTATGTCTTTAACTCCAATATACTTTGGGGCCTTGAGGTTACCTCGATCCTGTTCGCCTGGCTGGTGCTCCTCGGGGTCAGCTATTGCGTCAAGGTCACGGCGCATCTCGGAGTTGATGCGATTGTTAGCCTCCTGTCGCCTCCCGTCAGGAAAATCTGCACATTGCTCGCGGTGGCGTTCTGCATTGTTTATGCCTTTCTATTGTTGAAGGGTGGCTGGGACTTCTGGGCGAATTTCGCCAACCTTCCGGCGACGACCGGGCGCTGGTTCCCGACCGGATTTCAGGAGAAATTTCTCGCTAAGGGCTGGTATGAAACCAACGACGTCTTCATGCCGGAGATGTTCCAGTTTCTAGCTGACTGGTTCAACGATGGGGAGCGGTATGAGAAAATTCCCCGCTTGATTCCATACGTCATGCTGCCCGTGGGTATGGCGTTGTTGCTGTTCCGCTTCCTGCAGGCGGCCTGGGCCGTCTATACGGGCAAGCAGGGTCTGCTCATCGTCAGCCACGAGGCCGAAGACGCGGTCGAGGAAGCGGCCGCCAAAATCGAGCGGGAGGAATAGGCGATGGAAGTTATTTTCCTGTTCGTAGCCATTATTACCCTTCTGCTGCTGGGCGTGCCCATAGCCATTGCGCTGGGCTTAAGTTCTATCGTTTTCCTGCTATCCGCATCGGATAGTTCGCTCGCCTCTGTCGCGCAGACGCTCTATGAGGCGATGGCCGGGCATTATACCTTGCTCGCCATCCCGTTCTTCATCCTCGCTTCCAGTTTCATGTCGACCGGTGGGGTGGCAAAGCGGATCATTCGCTTCTCCATTGCCGTGGTCGGACATTTCAGCGGCGGCCTCGCCATTGCCGGGGTGTTCGCTTGTATGATGTTTGCCGCGCTCTCGGGTTCCAGCCCGGCAACGGTGGTCGCCATCGGCTCCATCGTGATCGCCGGGATGACCCAGGTCGGCTATAAGAAGGATTTCGCCGCTGGGATTATTTGTAACGCGGGCACGCTCGGTATTCTGATCCCGCCCTCCATTGTGATGGTGGTCTATGCGGCGGCGACGGATGTCTCTGTTGGCCGCATGTTTCTTGCCGGCGTAATTCCGGGATTGCTTGCGGGCGTTATGCTGATGGTCGGCATCTATGTCGCCGCGAAGTACAAGGGGCTTCCTAAAGGGGTTTGGCAGGGTTGGGGAGAGGTGCTTTCCGCCGCGCGCGATGCGGGTTGGGGTCTGTTCCTGATCGTGATTATCCTCGGCGGCATTTACGGCGGTGTCTTCACCCCGACGGAGGCGGCGGCGGTGGCCTCCGTTTATGCCTTCCTGATTGCTAACTTCATCTATTGCGACATGGGGCCGTTGCACCGCCAAGGGCAGGACTCCATCCCGCTCTGGCACAAGCCCCAGGCGCTGATCACCGTCTTCTTCCATAAAGATACACGTGATACCCTGTTTGAGGCGGGCAAGCTCACCGTCACCTTAATGTTCATCATCGCCAATGCGCTGATCCTGAAACATGTGCTGACGGACGAGCAAATCCCGCAGCAGATCGCCGGGGCAATGCTGGATGCGGGCTTTAACTGGTGGGTCTTCCTGATCATCGTGAATGTGATCTTGCTGATCGGCGGGCAGTTCATGGAGCCTTCGGGCCTCATCGTGATTGTCGCACCACTGGTCTTCCCGATCGCGATCGAACTCGGGATCGATCCCATCCATCTCGGAATCATTATGGTGGTGAATATGGAGATCGGGATGATTACGCCCCCGGTTGGGCTCAATCTGTTTGTCACCTCAGGCATTGCGGGCATGCCGATAATGCGCGTCGTCAAGGCAGCGCTGCCCTGGCTCGGTTTCCTGTTCGTCTTCCTGATCCTGGTGACCTATATTCCCTTCCTCTCGACCTGGTTGCCGACGACCTTCATGGGCCCTGAACTCGTCATCAAATAGGAGGTGCTGCGTCGAAAATTTTCGCGTGCGGCACTTTTTTATTCGGACTCCGGGCGATTCGATATTGTGTGGATAACCCTAAAAAACGCAATATATAGGGGGGTGACAGCTATTTTTTACCAAATTTGTCGAAACTATTTGCGAATTTTTCAAGTTTGACTCAGTATGATTAATACAGGGATCAGTAAGTGTAAGCGTTTAGTATAATGGCACCATCAATTGACGGCCGCATGCCGACAGTGTCGGCGATAAGAAGTACCCGAAATATAAGCCAGGCAATCGCCCGGAAGGTACTGCTTGTTTCCATCAATATTCCGAAGAATGATGATCCATATGGCTCGCTCGACACCTTTGTGTTCGGGCATCTGCCTGTCGTCTTCATGATTGCGGAGAGTGCGGTGGCGGCTACGATGATGCTGGAGGAAAATCCGGACATTGCTGTCGTAATTGTTGATGTCTCGGGGGAGAAGAGCGAGAGCGGCCTTGATCTGGTGCGCAAACTCCGCGGAGAGTTTGGCAACAAAATCATTCGCATTGTGCTGCTCGGCGAGGCGGCGGAGCAGGGTGGCGCGCAAAATCGCTTCCTTGATTATGACGTCAGCGACTATCGCGATGTCTCCGAGATTAATCTGGCCAAGCTTTTCACCAGCCTGACCATCGCGCTGCAGTCCTATGAACGGCTGACCTCGGAAGAGGACAGCAAGCAATCCTTGCAGACGATCCTCGATATTACCAAGGAGCTATACGGAGTCCGCTCGGTGGAGGATTTCTGCCTCACCATCCTCACGCAGCTGCAGGTTATCTGCAAGAATCTGGAAGATTGCTTCTTTGCTATCCCGAATGAACATTCTGGAGAGCTTTCCCTCACGGCGGGCAAGGGGCGTTATGCCGCTATGAAGAAGCAACGCGTTGCTGATGTGGTGGGTGAGGATCTCTATGAAATGATCCTCACCGCGACTGTGGCGCGGGAAAATATCTTCGCCGAGGCCCTCAGTATCCTCTGCATTTCGCAAGATGAGAAGCTGAAAGGGGTTGTAGTGCTGGAAAATTGCGCGCCACTCACTTTCCTGGAGACCCGGCAGATGGAGCTGATCTGCGCCAATATTACGCTCGGCCTTGAAAATGCGGATATGTTCGAGGAGATCAAGCGACTTGCCTTTAACGACAGCCTGACCGGTCTCGACAGCCGGGCGAAATTCCGCACAGATGTGCAGGGTTATATCGAACGCGTTGCCAAACCAGAGAAGCGCCGCCTCGCCGTGGTGCAGTTCACGCTGGAACATCTGCCGGAGCTCAACATCGCGCTCGGTCATGATGCGGGGGACGAACTGATCCAGTTTGTCTCAGAGCAGTTGACCATGCTTTTTCCGGACGCCATATCTCTCGCCCGGACATCAGGGAACGGATTCGGTCTGTGTCTCCTCTGCAAGGATAGTCGGGAGCTCCAACAGATCCCGAAAACCATCCACAGCCTGTTTGAACACGGGCCGTCAACACGGGAGAATATCCCGCATATCAGCCCGCGGATCGGCCTTGCCATCTATCCCGATGATGCGGATAACGCGACGGCACTCTGGCGCAACACCAATATCGCGCTCTCCAATTTGAAGGTCAGGAACGGCTCCTACTTCTGTTTTTACAACAGCGCCATTGCCAACGATATCAACGCCCGCGTCGAGATGAATAATGCGCTTCGCACGGGCATTATGCGAAAGGACTTGTCGCTCTCCTATCAGCCGCAAATCGCTCTGGACAGCGGTGAGATGATCGGGATTGAGGCACTTGTTCGCTGGCAGCGTGACGGGGGCCTATTTGTTGCCCCTAATGATTTCATTCCGGTCGCGGAAAGTTCCGGCCTGATCGCGCCGATCAGTGAGTGGGTACTGAGCGAGGCCTGCCGACAGCGAAAAGAATGGCTCGATCAGGGGGAGAGTGAGTTTCGCGTCGCCGTCAATCTCTCGCTCTCTATTTTTCAAAATGATGATTTTGTCGAATTGATAACGAAGACCCTTGAGGAGACAGGCTGCCCGCCAAACCTGCTGGAACTTGAAGTCACCGAAAGCGTGATCATGGAGAACCCAAAGCAGACATTGGAAAACTTCCGCGTGCTGCGTGATCTTGGGGTCAGCTTCGCGATTGATGATTTCGGTACCGGTTATTCCTCGCTCGCTTATCTCCGGCAATTACCCGTTTCCGCGCTTAAGATCGACAAGGCCTTTATTGACGGCTTGACTGAGAACGGTGACGACGCTGCTATTGCACAGACGGTTATCTCACTCGGGCGCAGCCTCGGTATGAAGGTGCTTGCCGAAGGGGTTGAAACCATGGATCAGGTAGAATTTCTTTGGTCCGCTCAATGTCATCAGGCGCAAGGGTTCCTGTTCTCGCGCCCGATTGCGGCAGCGGATGTCATACCCTTTATTCGCGATCCCAGTCGTCCGGGCTTCCGGCAGCATAGTTTATTTTAACAGCTTGCCCGGATTCATGATCCCGTCAGGATCGAACGCCTTCTTGATCCGCCGCATCAGGTCAATCTCTATGCCCGGCTTATAATGCACCAAATCATCGGCCTTTAACCGGCCGATGCCATGCTCGGCACTGATGGAGCCGCGCATCTTGACGGCAATATCATGAACGGCGCGGCTCACTTCCTCCCAATGGGAGAGATATTCCTCCCGCTCCATATCCTTGGGTTGCATCGGGTTGTAATGGACATTGCCATCGCCGATATGGCCGAAGACGACGGAGCGGAATGTCGGCACGATTTTGCCGACCGCGATATCGGCCTCGCGGATGAAATCGGCGAAGCGTGAGACGGGAACGGAGATATCATGCTTGATGCTGCCGCCCTCGGGCTTTTGCGCGGCGGAAATTTCCTCCCGCAGGCGCCACAGATGCTGCTGCTGCGCCTCGCTTGCCGGAACCACGGCGTCGAGCACGATGTCTTTTTCGAATCCGGCAGCGAGGATGCTCTCCATCAGGTCTTTTAGCTCCGGTGTTGCGCTTGACGACAGCT
>CALEMG010000240.1 GCA_937910835.1 uncultured Alphaproteobacteria bacterium
TCGCGCCGGGCAAGCGGCCCATGCACACGATCATCCCGGGTATGGTCACGAAAATGCCGCTTGGGGGGGCGCAGTATATTGCAATTGATCCGGATACCGGTGTTCTCTCTGGGGGCTCTGAATCTCGAAAAGACGGTTGCGCCATCGCCTATTAAAGGGCTCTATTTAAGGATGATACAATCCGCAAGAGCCGCTGTGCAGCGCACGATTATACTTCCGGATGTTTTACAGTTCATCTCGGGCAGAAATCAGGTTCTTCTTGACTTGGCCCAGTAATGTCAGCAGCTTTTCTTGGTCTTCTTTCGAGATGCCTGAAAGGGCCTGCGCACGGACATCATCCGCGACCTGCTCAAGTTCGGATAGTACCGGATAGGCAGTCTCGGCAATGAAAATCCTAAAAATCCGCCTGTCTTCAGGATCTTTTTCACGGCGGATAAACCCTCGTTCCTCCAGCCGGTCAAGAATGCGGCCGATGGTCGATTTGTCGAGTTCGAGATAATCTGCAAGCTCGGTTTGGGTAATCCCCTCACGGCGATCAAGCACACCCAGCACGAGCCATTTTGCCCGCGTGAGGTTATAAGGTTCGGCCCGCCGGTCAATATGGATCCTGAGCAGATGCGCCACTTCGTGAACCAGTGTGCCAAGCGTATTGTCCGTTTTGCTCAACATAACGAGTAAAATATAGCTGCTCTAACAACAGTCGGTATGGCAACTATTAAGACCGCATCCGATATGCGGCCTTTATTATCTGCTGAGTTTTAAGATTCGGCGATGGAATTACCCGTGGCGCCAAGTTCGTTACAGGCCTGCTGGACACGTTCCGCCATGGATTTTTCGCACTCCCGCAGCCATGCGCGTGGATCATATTGCTTTTTGAAGGGCGTACCGTCTTCCGGATCGATCTGGTATTTGAATGCCTTGGGGTTCGCCTCGACATAGGCACCGATCGGCTTGGAAAAAGTGAACTGGGTGTCGGTGTCGACATTCATCTTGAACACGCCATAGCTGACAGCTTCGGCGATTTCATCCGGGCTGGAGCCGGATCCGCCGTGAAAGACAAAATCAAGCGGCTTGTCTTTCGTGTCGTAAATACCCTGCACATGCTTTTGCGACGCTTGAAGAATTTCCTGGCGAAGCTGGACGTTCCCCGGTTTATAAACACCATGAACATTGCCGAAGGCGGCGGCCACAGAAAAATGCCCGATCGGAGAGAGGCGTTCATAAGCTTGCAGCACTTCTTCGGGCTGGGTGTAGAGTTTGCTGTTATCCATGACATCAACATCGCTGCCGACGCCGTCTTCCTCTCCGCCGGTAACCCCGAGTTCAATTTCGAGGCTCATATCGATTTTCGCAAGGCGTGTCAGGATCCGCTCACATTCGGCAAGGTTTTCCTCAATTGGCTCTTCTGAAAGATCGAGCATGTGGGAACTGAAAAGTGGCTTGCCAGTCTCGTTAAATTCATCTTCGCTGGCGTCAATCATGCTTTCCACCCAGGGAATAAGCCCCTTGTTCGCATGATCGGTATGAAGAACGACACAAATCCCATAGGCCTTGGCGACCGTGTGCGCGTGGCGGGCAGCGGAGACGGCGCCGATAACCCGCGCCTCGTCAATATCCTTGATACCCTTGCCGGCAAAGAATTGCGCGCCGCCATTGGAAAGTTGAATGATAATGTCGGATTTGCTCAGCATCGCGCCTTC
>CALEMG010000241.1 GCA_937910835.1 uncultured Alphaproteobacteria bacterium
GGCGGATATGCAGCTCTGCGTGAGACCCGGCACCGACGGCGCACTTGCCTGTGCTGTGATGCATATCCTGTTCACGGAGGGCATGGCGGATCGCGCCTATATGGAAAAATACACCAAGGGCGCGGCGGAACTGGAAGCGCATCTTAAAAGCCGAACGCCGGAATGGGCCTCAGAAATCACCGGTCTTTCCGTCGAGGAGATATATACCTTCGCGAGGCTCTATGGCCGGACGCAGAAATCCTTTCTTAGGCTTGGCTATGGATTCTCCCGGAGCCGGAACGGCTCTGTCAACATGCATGCTGCCAGTTGCCTTGCTGCGGTGAGCGGGGCTTGGCAGTATGAAGGTGGCGGCGCCTTTCACAATAACGGCGCAATCTATCACTGGGATAAAACCCTGATCGAGGGGTTAGATGCGCTTGATCCATCTATCCGCAATCTTGATATGTCCCGTATCGGACCGGTGCTAACCGGCGATAAAAGGGACCTCGGCGATGGGCCACCGGTTACAGGACTGCTGATCCAGAATATGAACCCGATGGATGTCGCGCCAGAACTCACGAAAGTTCATGCGGGCTTCGCACGGGAAGATCTGTTCGTCTGCGTGCACGAACAGTTCATGACGGAAACTGCGAAGATGGCAGATATCCTGCTACCTGCCACCACCTTTGTCGAGCATGACGATTTCTATCAGGGGGGCGGGCAGAATCACATCATGTAGGGCGGCTAGATTATCGAACCGCTAGGAGAATGCCGCTCCAACCATGAAGTCATCTCGGGCCTTGCCAAACGCCTCGGCGCGCAGCATCGAGGGTTTGAGATGACGGAAATGGAGATAATTGACGACACCTTGAAAATCTCCGGCTGGCCCGATGCTGAAAACCTGACCGCCAGCAAATGGCATGATTGCCAGATCCCGTTTGAGGAGGCGCATTATCTCAACGGTTTCGCTCATGCAGATAAAAGATTCCACTTCACACCAGACTGGTCGCGCATGGGACCAAATTTTGAAGGTATGCCATCCCTCCCCGATCATTGGGAGGTGATTGACCAGACGGATGAGGTGCATCCATTCCGCCTGGTGACGGCGCCTGCACGGAATTTCCTCAACTCCTCCTTCACCGCAACGCCAACTTCGCTAAAGCGGGAGAAGCGACCAACGGTCAAGATACATAGCAGCGACGCCGCCGAACTTGGCACCGAGGACGGGGCTGTTGTCCGTCTCGGCAACCGGTTGGGGTCATTGTTGATTCATGCTGAGGTTTTTGACGGGGTTCAACCGGGCACTGTAATTTCCGAAGGGGTTTGGCCTGGAAAACATTTCATCGAGAAGGTCGGGATCAATATCCTGATCAGCGCAGAGGCCGCCAAGCCCAACGGCGGGGCTGTCTTCCATGATACCGCTATCTGGATCAGGCCCGAGCCCGCGACGTCAGATTAGCCCGAGGGAGCGTAATTCCGCAGCCATTTCCTCGGACATCTCCCCTTCACTATCTTCGTCGGCTTCGCTTTCCTCTACCAGATCACGAAGGTCGCGCGGCGCGTCCTCTGCTTCCAGATAGCGCCATCCCTGATGCGGATTGCGCGAAAATAGTTCCGTCTCGATCAATTCAGAATCAAGGATCAGGCCGCATTTCTCGCCCTCGGAATCGAAAAGCCGCTCAAGCTCCACGACTTTCTGGCGGGCTGCGATGTGACCTTTGATAATCCAATAGACCGAACCGCCGTCAAGCAACTCAGTCTCTCGGGTGGGGCGCTGTTTCGTAACATGACAGAGGGGACCCGCAATCAGCCGTCGTGACTGATTGGCGCGTAACTGATCCACCGTCGTGATGCCGACGCTAACGATTAAAAGATGTACTGACATAGCCTATAGATACCCCGAAAGGGCTGTGCTTGTCCAGAATTCGCCGTTTAGTCGACTTTGTCTTTCAAAGCCCTGGCAACACTGGAAACTGGTGGGCGCTCGAGATAGTCAGAGATGAACCAGGCAGTCTTCACCAGTTTTTTAAGATCAAGCCCACTCTCAATCCCCATACCATCGAGCATATAGACAACGTCTTCCGTCGCTACATTCCCCGTCGCACCCGGCGCATAGGGGCAGCCGCCCAGCCCGGCAACAGAGCTATCGAATTTAGCAACACCCATCTCCAACGCAGCAAGATAGTTCGCCAGTGCCTGACCATAGGTATCATGAAAATGCACCCCGATCACGTCGAGGGGGATGACATTGGCGACCGCCTCGATCACCTGCTTGGTTCGGATAGGCGTGCCAACGCCAATGGTATCGGCGATTGAGATTTCATAAGACCCCATATCATAGAGTTTCCTAGAGACATCAGCGACCGCTTCGGGGGTGATTTCCTCTCCAAACGGGCTGCCAAGGGCGCAGGAAACACTTGCCCGGAACGGAATGCCTGCCGCCTTCGCCGCCTCGGTCACCGGCGTGAAGCGCTCCAGACTCTCCGCAATGGAGCAGTTGATATTGCGCTGGTTAAACATCTCGGAGGCGGCGCTGAAAATCTCGATCTCATCGGCGTTGGACGCAACTGCTCCCTCATACCCCTTGATGTTCGGCGTAAGAACCGCATAAGCCACCCCCTCCCGGCGGGAGACTTTCACCATCACATCGGCAGTATCCGCCATCTGCGGCACCCATTTCGGGGAGACGAAGCTACCTGTCTCAATCGCAGTGACGCCCGCGTCAACTAGCCGCTCAATCAGCTCAACTTTGATATCCGCCGGAACCATCTGCTTTTCATTCTGCAGGCCATCCCGCGCGCCAACC
>CALEMG010000242.1 GCA_937910835.1 uncultured Alphaproteobacteria bacterium
TTTTCTGGCGCTTCGCGAACATGAGCCGATGGATCTATCGAAAAAGCTGCCTTATGCGCCTTTGCCCGAGGATGTTGAGGTCGATATCGCCCGTATATGTGAGATATGGCGTGAATGCCGTACAAAATATTTAGGCGACGGGCCTTATCTGTTTGGCGAAATTTCTCTTGCCGATGTTTTTTTCGCGCCGGTTCTCGTCCGTCTTTACAGCCGTTCTGCTCCCCTTGATGACATCTGCCAAGAATATTTTAACACGCTTTGGGCGTTGCCGGAATTTGTGGAATGGCGCACCGCGGCCGAGCAGGAAGAATGGACGATTACGGACTATAGCTCGGAATAGCATGCTCAGGCTGGCGTAAACACGTCTATCGGCTCTTTGACTCCGGGAACAGTTTGCTGCGGGAAGCGCCGCAATTTGATTGGGAGATGTTCAGCGATTTCAGATGACACCAACAGGCTCGCATCGAGCGATTTAGTCAGGTCTTGCAGTCGGCTGGTCATATTGACGGCGGGACCAATCACCGAAAAATCGAGGCGTTCTCTTGCCCCGATATTGCCGAACATGACGTCGCCATGATGAATACCAATCCCGAATTTTAACTTCGACGCATCGGAGGCTTGATGGGCCATAGACTCGACTCCGTTGCGGGCGGCAATCACAGCTCTTTGCGCCGCCTCTGATATTCCAGCACTATCCGATGTCGGAAAAATGGCGAGGAAACCGTCACCCATGAATTTGAGCACTTCTCCCCCTTCTCCCATAACGGCCTCTGACATGGTCTCAAAAAACTGGTTTAGCAGGGTCAAATATGCGGGCATTTCCATCTGGTCAGCAAGTGCGCTGGATCCCCGTAGATCGCAAATCCAGATGACCGCTTGGATAACATCGCCATCGCCGCGCTGATTTTTACCGACCATCACCTGTCGTGCAGCGGCCGGACCGAGATAGGCGCTTAGGACATCCTGCAAAGTCTGCTCGCGCTTAAAAATACGTGCGGTGGCGTGGAATAGATCGATCAGGCGCTTCAGAGCCTGAATTTCCCGATCGCTAAAGCCACCCGGGTGGTCTGTAAGCCAAGATGAAATAACGCCATCTTGCTGTTCGATGGCTGTTTCTTGATTTCCAAAGGGAGTCAGTATTGCGAGATAGTCAGTACCGCCCATCTCCTCAAATTCTGTAAAGATCGGAAATCTTTGAACAACTTCCTCGCGGGTCAGGTCGCATCGATACTCCCTAACTACATTCTCAATCATGTAAAAAAGCGGACTTTGAGTCCAGTTTGGTTCGGCGGCTAAGGTCCGAGGACGGGAATTGGTGTGCAATTCACCCGCTCTGTGCCAAGTGTAATCAGTATGGTCGATAAAGGGATGCATTTGTCGCATCGTGACATGCGCGCGCGCAAGCGGAAACAGGGTTTGATCTATTTTCCGGCTGAGTTCGGAGAAAATTTCCGTGAACTCAATGTCGTCAAACATACGTTGGACCAGCCAGTCCTCAACTTGACTGACAGCGAGATCAAAGTCGGACGGGTTAGCGGTAATATCAGTTGCGGATCGTATTTCCACGGCGGCAAAAATCCTTTACCTGTTTTGGTTTAAATAGGAAATGCCGCCGGAAATACAAGAGAATGCACCCGCTTAGGTGCTGTACTCTGAAATATTATGCGCTATTCCGCAACTTCCGGGTTGAGGCTATAAGTCCCAACGTATGACCCACTTGCAAGGATATGCCCTTCCATTGCAGAGAGTGCTTCCGGGCCTCCAAAATTGCCTGAAAGCCCCAGACTTTCGATATCCAATGCATATACCGTGAAGTGATAATGATGAACGATGCTGTCGTTCCAGGGGGGGCAAGGGCCATCATATCCGCCATAGTCACCGGCCATA
>CALEMG010000243.1 GCA_937910835.1 uncultured Alphaproteobacteria bacterium
CGCGCCATTCCCAAACTCATGCTAATCGACCATATCGATGGCGTCATTGAAAGTGGGCGCGCGCACAACGGACAGAACCGGCCCGAAAATTTCTTCCTTATAGATACGCATGTCCGTCCCGACATTGTCGAAAAGACACCCGCCCATATAGAAGCCGTTTTCGTATCCCTGAAGCGAAAGATCACGACCATCAACGACCAGATCGGCACCTTCTTCAATCCCGAGATCAACATAGCCTTTGACTTTTTCAAGATGCTCTTTCGTGACCAACGGCCCCATATCCCCGTCAGCCGCACTCGGTCCGACTTTCAGACCGCGTACCTTCGGCGCCAGCTTCTCGATCAGTTCATCACCCGCATCGCCAACGGCAACGGCGACAGAAATCGCCATACAGCGCTCCCCAGCAGAGCCATAGCCCGCGCCGATCAGAGCATCAACGGCTTTGTCCATATCGGCATCCGGCATGACCAGCATGTGGTTCTTGGCACCACCCATAGCCTGCACGCGTTTTCCAGCCGCTGCGGCACGTGAATAAACATACTTCGCGATTGGTGTGGAACCCACGAAGCTTATCGCCTTCACGCGAGGATCATCAAGAAGGGTATCCACGGCGAGCTTGTCGCCGTTGACGACATTTAAAACACCTTTTGGTGCGCCCGCCTCAAGCATCAGTTCCCCAAGCCGCATTGGCAGGGAAGGATCTTTTTCCGAAGGTTTCAGAACGAATGTATTGCCGCAAGCAATAGCAACAGCGAACATCCACATCGGCACCATCGCCGGAAAGTTAAATGGCGTGATACCCGCAACAACACCCAGCGGCTTGCGCATGGAATACATATCAATGCCGGAGGAGACATTGTCGGAAAACTCACCTTTAAGAAGATGCGGAATACCGCAGGCAAATTCTACAACCTCAAGGCCGCGGATAATCGAACCCTTGGCATCCGAATGCACCTTGCCATGCTCACTTGCGAGCAATGCCGCCAACTCTTCGATATTATCTTCGACAAGCTGCTTGAACTTGAACATGACCCGTGCGCGGGTAATAGGGGACGTGTCCGCCCAGCCTGGAAAAGCCGCAAGACTGTCGGCAATCGCATCACCGACCTCAGCTTCGGTCGCGAGCGGAACATCCGCCTTATGCTCGCCGGTGCTTGGATTGTAAACCGGGCTGAATCGCCCGGATTTCCCGGCCACATACTGACCGCCGATGTAATGCTTTAACTGTTCTGTCATCTGATCTTCTCCCAATGAGCCCTTATTTTATGCCACTTTACATAGGTAAAATTGCAAAGTAATTAGATAAGAACGCACATTCCCTGTGTAAATTTGCACATGAGGTATTAGTTATTTTTGACTGGAACGACATTCGTTTCTTCCTGGAGCTTAGCCGTAAAGGTCGCCTGACGGAAGTGGCTAAAGCGCTCAAAGTAGATCATACCACCGTCGGACGCCGTGTTCTCGCACTGGAAGAGAAGCTGGACGCCAAACTATTCGAGGCGACGTCGCGCGGATTTGTCCTAACAGAGGCCGGAGAAAGGCTGCTTCCATTGGCGGAACAGATGGAGAGCGCCTCTGCGGCTGTACAGGATACGGTTGGCGGCGAAAATCAGACCCTGACAGGAACGGTGCGTCTTGGCGTCCCGGAAGGTTTCGGCAGTCAGTTTTTATCCAAGGAGCTGCCTGCGTTCCAAAAACTGCACCCCAAAATTGAGTTGGAATTTGTCGCCAATGACCGATTTGTCAGCCTCTCAAAGAGGGAAGCCGATTTATCCATTACGCTTGGCCGTCCTAATTCCGGCCGCTTGATTTCCAGAAAGCTGACAGATTATCGTCTCCGGCTCTACGCGACGCGGGATTATCTTGAAAATCACAGACCTATTAAAACGCGAGAGGATTTGCGCCATCATAACTTTATTTCCTATATCGAGGAATTGGCACCGGATCCACAGCTTCTCTATCTCAACGATATCATCGGAAATCCAAATATCAACCTGAAGAGCTCCAGCATTGTCTTTCAATTTCAGGCAACCCTTGCCGGTACCGGCATCAGTATTTTGCATTGCTTTGCCGTCGATGAGTTTCCTGAGCTCGTCCCCATCCTCCCTGAGGAAGTCAGCATCGAACGGAGTTATTGGCTGAATACCCCCGAAGACATTCATGATCTTGCGCGCATCAAAGCCGTTAGTGATTTCCTGAGCGATATCGTTGAGCGACGCCGAAAAAAACTGATGGGAGAGGCCTGATCAAACATAAGCCTTCCCATCAGGCCCACGCTGTATCATGCTGCGGATAGTTCGATCTGGAACGAAGCAATTACAGAACCAAGAAGCTATTCTCCTAAACGCTTCCAAGCATAACCAACAAAGGCCAGTCTCATTTCCGCGTCATCCATAAATCGAACGAGAGAATATTTCCTGCTTATCCTACTGGCCAGCCTTTGGGGGTCTTCCTATCTGCTTATCCGTATCGGTGTAGAGACAATTCCTCCGGCGTCACTCGTGGCACTCAGGGTGTCCGTCGCTGCTTTTGTCCTGTTGGTAGTCATTTGGCGGCAGGGTTACCGGCTGCCCACAGATATCCCGACATGGCGAAATTTCGCGATCCAGTCTTTCTTTAATAGTTTCGGTGCCTGGACGCTTCTTGCCTGGGGCCAGCTATATGTTGAGAGCGGCCTCGCCACGGTACTGAATTCGACGTCACCGATTTTTGTTTTTCTACTAACCTGGCTGATCACGCGGCATGAGACAGTAACGGTTCGAAAGATTGCTGGCGCCCTAATAGGCCTTTCCGGCGTTATCCTGATCATTGGCGTCGATGCCCTGCAAAGTCTTGGGCAGCAAGTTGTCGCCCAACTCGCGATCCTAGCAAGCGCCATGCTATATGGATACGCCGCGATCAATGGCCGGAAGTTCGCCTCCCTTCCCTCGACCGTTACCGCGGCAGGCGTTATGATTTCGGCATCTTTGGTCCTCATTCCTGTGAGCTTGATCATTGACCAACCATGGACTCTTTCTCCATCCATTAAGTCGCTCACTGCGGTTGTCATCCTTGGCACCTTTGGGACGGCGCTTGCCTTGCTCCTGTATTTCCGATTGATTAATACCTTAGGGTCCCTTGGAACCGCGAGCCAGAGCTATCTACGGATGGGCATTGGCGTGATGTTGGGCATCGTCATTCTGGGAGAACAGTTTTCATTTATTGTCGGCCTTGGCGTGCTGACTGCCATCTTGGGCGTCGCGCTGATAAACATTCCACCCAAATCGCGCTAGGTCGGAGAGTGGGACAACCGGCGCTCTGCTTCGGCAAGGTCTTCCGGGCGATTGATATTGAAGAACGGGTCACCCTCGCTTTCGTCCCAGATAACCTCGCTCCGGGGGTAACGGTTCGCAAAGACAAGAATTTTACGGAGATCCTCCTTAACCAGCACAGCTCGTAAATCAGCGGCGAGCGAGAGAGGCCAGAGCGCGACAACGGGATGTACTCTTCCAACCGAATTCGCCATGACGATTTTACTGGTAGTACCCTCTATTTCAGACGCGAGCCTCGTGACAAGATTGGAGGGAATAAAGGGTGCATCCGTTGGTACACTTAGCATATGGCTCGAATGTACATTTTTCTTATTAAAATATTCCATACCGGTTAATATCCCCGCGAGAGGTCCCGCGAAACCAGAGACACTATCCTTTATGACGGGAATATCAGACGGGACGTCACCATGGGCTTCCATATTCATATTCAGGGCAAATTCACCAACCTGCGGGCGGAGCACATCGATAATATGCATGAGCAGCGTCTTGCTCCCCAGCTTCTTAAGAAACTTTGCGCCACCGCCCATTCGCCGCGATTGTCCGCCCGCCAGCAAAAGGCATGGAAATTTCTGCGGGTCGCCTGTCATCGTGCTGCCTTTCGCTGATGCTTGCGCGGCTCTTCCGGCACTACCGCAGGATCCGCATCAAAAACCAAC
>CALEMG010000244.1 GCA_937910835.1 uncultured Alphaproteobacteria bacterium
GGCACATACCTTCCCGGACATCAAAATGACCGGGCAGGGGCGCGGCATTCAAGCGTCCGACAATATCTCCATGCTGCGCAATCTTTCGGCGGACCCGCTCTTTATAAAGGAAACCCGGATCGACAGCGCCTATGGCCTCGTCAATATCATGGACGCCGCCTATGACGCCGCGAAAAACATCAAACTGCCGACCCTGCTGCTCTATGGGGAGAAGGACCAGCTTATCCCGAAAGAACCGGTCGAGAAGATCGCCGCTGAACTCGCGCCGGGAAGTGATATTGTTCTCTATGAGAACGGCTGGCATATGCTGATGCGCGATCTGCAAGGCCCTGTCGTCTGGCGCGACATCGCCGAATGGATCAAGAAACGGCAAATCCAGTCCGGCAAGAAAATCGCCTCCCTCCCGCTCTTTAAGGACGAATAGATCCTATAATTGGAACAATTTTTTGTTGTGATATTCTAGTTTTCGCGCTAGGTGGATAAGACTTTACTTATCCATCCATGGGACCATCATGCGTTTTATTCTTTCCGTTTTTGTTTTTCTGATTCTTGCGGGTTGCACCGCCACCGGACCGACATATTCCGAAAAAATTTCTGGAGCGCCGGAACTAAAGCCCGAACCTGGTAAGGCACTCATTTATGTTTATCGGTTGGATCAAATTCGTGGATCTGGCCTATCTTCGCCATTCTTGGATAATGGAAAGCAGGTTGGGGCCCTAAATCGAGGAGGATATATCACCTTTCAGACTGATCCCGGAAAGCATGAATTTCGAACCGATGTTTATGTTGTCGATGAACCACTGGAACTAGATGTTGCCGAAGGAAAGACATATTATCTAAAAATATTCACTCAAGGAGTATGGCGCATGGTCTTTAACACGGTTCTTGTGCCGGAAGACGAAGCGTTGATTGAGTTGCGCGAAATGCGCTAGCAGTGCAACTAGCTAATAGCTATCAAAGGGATTTAATCAGCGGGAACAGCTCGTTAAAGTGATCGATGATATGGTCGGGGCCAAGCTGCTGCACCGGGGTTTCCGTATAGCCGAAAGTGACCGCGACTGAAGGGATACCGGCGTTACGCGCCGCCATGATATCATTGATGCTGTCCCCGATCATAAAGGCCCGCCCGCCGTTATGCCCCATCATCTCAAGCGTGCCGGTAATATGGCCTGCATCGGGCTTTTTGACCGAAAAACTGTCGCCGCCGGTCATCGCCTTGAAAAAACGGCTCATATCGAGAGCAGCCAGAAGGGCCTCGGCGAAATGGATCGACTTGTTGGTGCAGACGCCCAACGTTGCGCCGTCGGCCTGAAATGCCGCCAGAGCCTCGATAACACCCTCATAGGGCTTGCTGTTATCGCTTAGGTGCTTCAGGTAATAGTCAAAGAAATTAGCGGCAAGCTCTTCAAAACGCTCGCTTTTCACCATGCCGCCCGTCTCGGTCAACCCCTTTTCAAGAAGCGCGCGGGCGCCCTGACCGATCAAGGGGCGCGTATCTTTAAGTTCCATAAGGTCGCGCCCCGCAAGGCGTAGCGTGTGATTGAGCGCGTCATGAATATCCGGCGCCGTATCGCCCAGCGTGCCGTCGAGGTCGATAATTATTGCGATTTTCTGCATCTATGTATCATCCAGTAACAATTTTTTATTTGTTTATCCTGTAGGATTAGGTGCTATTTAAGCCAAAGTATAGTCAAGTTTACGGAAAAACGAGTAAAGATATGTCATCCATCGCCGCCGTTGTCCTCGCCGCCGGAGCCGGAACCCGCATGAAATCGGCCAAGCCGAAGGTCATGCATGAGGTGGGCGGCCGTCCCATGATTTCCCATTTGCTGGGCACGGTGGGGGAGCTTGACCCCAAAAAAATCGTTGTGGTGACTTCACCGAATATGGAAACGGTGCAAAAAGAGGTCGCGCCCGCCGAAATTGCTGTCCAGAAGGAAGCCCTCGGCACCGGCCATGCGGTGGTGGCGGCACTCGATAACCTTAAAGGCTTTGAGGGCGATGTTCTGATCCTTTATGGCGATACGCCGTTGATCGAGGCCGAAACCCTCCGGCAGATGATCGAGAAACGCCGGGCAAGCGAATCCTGCGCCGTTGTCGTGCTGGGGTTTGAACCCGATGACCCGTTGGAATATGGCCGTCTGGTCACGGACGCGAGCGGCAATCTCACCGCCATTGTTGAATTTGCCGATGCCAATGCAGAAGAACGCGCCGTCGGCCTCTGTAATTCCGGGGTGATGGCGATCAATGGCGCGCATTTGGCAGACTTGATCAGGGCGGTCGACAACAAAAATGCCAAGGGTGAATATTACCTCACCGACATTGTCGAGATTGCGATCAAGAACGGCCTCACTTGCGCTTATGTAAAGGGCGAGGAAGAGGAGCTCTTGGGCGTCAACAATCGCAGCCAGCTTGCCGAGGCCGAGGGAATTGCACAAACACGCTGGCGCGCGGCGGCCAAGGCGGAGGGAGCAACCCTGATCGATCCGGAGACTGTCTGGTTCAGCCATGATACCAAATTGGGCCGGGATGTGGTGATCGAGCCCGGCGTGTTTTTCGGGCCCGGCGTGACGGTAGGTGACAATGTTCGTATCAAGGCCTATAGCCATCTGGAAGGCACGACCATTGGCGACGCGGCACAGATTGGTCCGTTTGCAAGACTGCGCCCTGGCGCGGATATCGCCAGCGAGGTCAAAATCGGGAATTTCGTCGAGGTGAAGAAATCCCAGATTGAAACGGGTGCAAAGGTCAGCCATCTTTCCTATATCGGGGATGCACGCATCGGCGCAGAGGCCAATATCGGCGCAGGCACCATCACCAGCTATTATGAAGGCTACGACAAGTTCAAGACGGATATCGGGGCGGGGGCTTTCATCGGCTCCAACACCGCGCTTGTTGCGCCGGTCAAGGTCGGCGATGGCGCGATTATCGGCGCGGGCAGTACGGTCTCTAAGGATGTGGCGGCAGATGCCCTCGGCATTGAACGGGCGGAAGAAAAACAGAAGCCCGGCTGGGCGAAGCGATTTCGAGACGTAAAGAAAAAAGCCAAGAAATAGCGCCAGTATATTGATTTTATTATAAGGTAAGCGAAAAATGTGTGGAATTATCGGGGTTCTCGGCAAGAAGGATGTAGTGCCGTCACTGATTGGCGGGCTGAAGCGTCTGGAATATCGCGGCTATGACAGCGCCGGGATCGCGACCCTGACCGAGGGCGGAATCGACCGCCGCCGCGCCGAAGGCAAGCTTGAAAATCTCGAAAAGGTTCTTCTCACCGATGGACTGGAGGGGCTCGCCGGGATCGGCCATACCCGCTGGGCAACCCACGGCGTGCCGAATGAGGTCAACGCCCATCCGCATATGACCAAGCAGATCGCGCTCGTCCATAACGGCATTATCGAGAATTACCGGGAGCTGGCCGACGAGCTGACGGCAAAGGGATACACATTTGAGTCCGAAACCGATACGGAAATCGCGGCGCAATATATCACCAGCTATATTGACGAGGGCAAAAGCCCGGAAGAAGCCATGGCCGCTGTGCTTAAGCATCTGCATGGCGCGTTTTCGCTCGCAGTGATCTTCAAAACCCACGACAACCTGATGATCGGCGCCCGTCGCGGTGCTCCGCTGGCGGTTGGCTGGGGCGACGGGGAGATGTTTTTGGGCTCCGATGCGCTCGCGCTTGCGCCGCTCACCGTGCGGATTTCCTATCTGGAAGAAGACGATTGGGCCGTGCTTACCCGCGATGGCGCAACCTTCTATGACAAGGATGGCAAGCAGGTCGAACGACCGATTAAGCAGACACAGCTTTCCGGAGCGATGATCGGCAAGGGCAATCATCGCCATTTCATGATGAAGGAAATCGCGGAGCAGCCGGCGGTCATGGGAGAGACGCTGAACAGCTTCTTCAACCCCAAAAGCCGCACCATTACACTGCCCGATCTGCCGTTCGACTGGAACGACCTGCCGAAAGTGACAATTGTTGCCTGCGGCACGTCCTTCTATGCGGGGATGATCGCAAAATACTGGTTCGAGGGGATCGCCGATCTCAATGTCGAGGTCGATATCGCCTCCGAATTTCGCTATCGCCATATGCCGCTTAAAAAAGGCGGCCTCGCGCTCTTCATTTCCCAATCGGGGGAAACGGCAGATACACTCGCGGCCCTTAAATACGCCAAGGCAAACGGCCAGCATATCGCCTCCATCGTCAATGTGGAGGAAAGCTCCATGGGCCGGGAATCGGATTTTGTCTTCCATACCCAGGCCGGGCCGGAAATCGGCGTCGCCTCCACAAAGGCCTTTACCTGCCAGCTGGTGACGCTCGCCTGTATTGCTATCGATGCCGGGGTTAAGCGTGGCACGATCGACCATGAGGAGGAGGCACGGCTCTGCGCAGCGCTCTCAGAGGTGCCGGCGCGAGCGGCAGAAATTCTTGATAGCGATGAGAATATCAAGGCGCTCGCCGAGGCCATATTCGAGGCGCGGGACGTGCTCTATATCGGGCGCGGCACGGGCTACCCCATCGCGCTTGAAGGCGCGCTGAAACTGAAGGAAATTTCCTATATCCATGCGGAAGGATATGCGGCGGGCGAGCTTAAGCATGGTCCCATCGCGTTGATTGATGAAATGGTGCCGGTGATTGTGGTAGCCCCAAGCGATCCCTATTTCGAAAAGACCGCCTCCAATATGCAGGAAGTGATGGCGCGCAATGCGCGGGTAATCTTCATGTCCGACGCGGCAGGGAGCAAGCAACTCGGTGATCGCGCGATGGGCTCGATCGAGCTGCCCGCCGTCGATCCATTCGTTGCGCCAATTCTCTATGCGATCCCGGTGCAGATATTGGCCTATCACGTTGCTGTCCTGAAAGGCACCGACGTCGACCAGCCCCGCAACCTCGCGAAATCGGTGACGGTGGAATAGGAGCTATTTGGAACAAGTGTCCGGCGGGTTGCTTTTGAAGCATTCAATATACTGAACGAAGCCGGACAGGAATTCGTCCATCACGCCGTCTTTCGTATCCTTGGACACCAAAAAAAGCGCTGCGATAAACAGTAGAAGTCCGAAAAAAGCGGTCGCCAGCCAAGAACGTACGCCGATGAAAAACCAGCTTACGCACCGCTGAAACCTGCCGCGCGGCGGCTGTTCGGCAATAGCGTTGAGGTCAGCAATGCCTCGGCGAAGACACTGATATTTTTTCTGGTATTGTTCTTTCAGGTTTATTTCAGCTTCGGCAATCGTTTCTGTCTCAAGGCCTTCAATATATTTTTCCAGTTTGTCCTTGCCGCCGACCTTGAATTTTGTGAGCGCCAGATTGTCCTCGGCAACGCTTTTCTGATAGGCGCGTAATTTCTCTGGAATGTCGTCGTCGGCGGTTCCACTTGCGCGCAGAAGCTCCGCAAATTCTCGTTTTTGTGATTTGTAATAGAGATACGCGAATTGGCCCGGGATGTCTTCGCTATTCTCGACAAGCTGGTCATAGACCCATGACATGACAACTAATGCGCCCCCCAACGCCTTCCGCCGCTACACGGATTGTTTTAGTCTTATTTCTTTTTCAGATTCTTCTGGGTCTTGTCCGACTGCTCTGTGGCATTCTCCGCAGGCGGCCACCCTTCAACCCCCTTGACCGGAACATGCGGCAAGTCTCCAAAAAGGTTATACCGG
>CALEMG010000245.1 GCA_937910835.1 uncultured Alphaproteobacteria bacterium
AGAAGCTGGGGCCCTGCAAAATCGAGAGATGGGCATTTTAAAAATCGAGGGCGCTACGGGGCCTATGTCACTCATGGCGGCATCAATGCGACCATCCCGAAGGATGCCGACCCCATGACGATCACGCTGGACGAAGCCGTCAAGCTGCTGGCCGAGCGCGCAGAGAAAAGCGGCAAGAAACCAAAGCTCGCCAAAAAGGCCGGCACCGCTAAGAAAAAGGCACCGGCGAAGAAGAAAGCACCCGCAAAGAGGAAGGCGGCGCCCAAGAAAACGGCGACTGCGGCGGAATGAACCGGTCGTTTATAACAGAAAACGGGATATTTTGACGCCTAAAAAACCATCGCGCGACCATCTGCCGACCAAGGAACAGGTTCGCGCCTTTATTGATGAGAGCGAAGCACCCGTTGGAAAACGGGAAATCGGCAGAGCCTTCAATATCAAGGGTGCCGACCGGATTTACCTGAAAAAAATCCTGAAAGAACTCGTCGAGGAAGGTCATCTTGAGAAAGGCCGTAAGCGGGAGCTCTCCCCGGCGGGCGCCCTTCCCTCCGTCACGGTAATCCAGGTGGACCGGATCGATAAGGATGGTGAGCCCATTGCCAAGCCTGTCAGCTGGCAAGAGGATAGCAAACCACCCCTTATTTATGTGCTGCATCCCGGTCGGACGCAGGCGCCGGGCATCGGGGACCGCCTGCTCGCCCGTCTCGCTCGTCAGAGGGACGGCTCTTACGAGGCGCGCGTTATCCGCCGGCTAGAAGCCTCCGCCGGTCCGACCCTTGGCGTCTACACCAAAATTGGCAAGGATGGCCGCGTACAGCCGACCAACCGCAAGCTCAAGAAAGAGATTGTCGTTCGCGAGGAAAACTCGATGGGCGCGCAAAGCGGCGAAGTGGTGCTCTGCGATATCTTGCCGGGCAAGGCCTACGCCCTGCCGGAAGGACGGGTCACGCAGCGGGTTGGCCCCATGGGGGATGCGGCATCCCTCAGCCTGATTGCTATCCATGCCCATGGCATCCCGGATAAGTTCGATGATGCCGCGATTAAAGAAGCCTTGGCAGCAAAGCCAGTCACGCTTGGCAAGCGCACCGATTTGCGCGGCCTGCCGCTCATCACGATCGATCCGGAGGATGCCCGCGACCGAGATGATGCGGTCTGGGCAGCCCCGGATGACGATCCGAAAAACAAGGGCGGCTGGCAGGCCATTGTCGCCATTGCTGATGTCGCCCATTATGTGGCCCATGGCTCCGCCCTCGACAGAACCGCAAAGGAACGTGGCAACAGCGTTTATTTCCCGGACCGTGTGGTGCCGATGCTGCCGCATGAGCTTTCCAGCGATCTCTGCTCCCTGCATGAGAATGTCGACAGGCCAGTGATGGCGGTGCAGATGTGGTTCAATGCGGAGGGGAAGAAGCTCCGTCATAAATTCATGCGTGGCCTGATCCGCTCCATCGCCTCCCTCACCTACCGGCAGGCTCAGGACGCCCACGAGGGCCTCACCGATGATAAAACGGATATGTTGGCGGCGGAGGTGATAGAGCCGCTATACGGGACCTATGCCGCGCTAAAAAAAGCGAGATCCTGCCGCCAGCCGCTGGATCTTGATCTACCGGAGCGACGTATAGAGTTTGGCGAAGACGGCTTTATCAAAGCCGTGCATAAGCGCGAACGGTTTGAGGCGCATATGCTGATCGAGGAGTTCATGATCCAGGCCAATGTCTCGGCGGCGGAAACGCTGGTGCAGATGAAGCGGCCCTGCATGTTCCGTGTGCATGAACCCCCGGCAACCGACAAGATGATCGGCCTGCACGAAACACTTGCCGAGATGAATATCAGCTTTGCGAAAGGACAGGTTGTCACGACCGAGACGTTTAATCGCATACTCGCGCAGGCCGACAATGACATCGACCGGGAACTGGTAAGTTCGCTCGTTCTGCGCAGCCAGTCGCAGGCTGCCTACAGCCCTGACAATTTGCATCATTTCGGCCTGCATCTCTCGAATTATGCGCATTTTACCTCCCCTATCCGGCGCTATGCTGACCTGCTGGTTCACCGGAGCCTGATTGCCGCCCTCAAACTCGGCGATGGCGGCCTGAAGGAAGAGGAAGCGCTGGAGTTTACCGAAATCGGCACGCAGATTTCGGCGACCGAACGGCGCGCCATGGTGGCGGAGCGTGAAACGACAGACCGATTTACTGCCGTCTTCCTCGCCAATAAGGTGGGTGATATCTTTCAGGCGAAAGTCTCCGGCGTGACCCGCGCCGGGCTGTTCCTCACCCTTGATGACAGTGGGGCCGACGCACTTGCGCCTATATCAACGCTTGGCAATGATTTTTTCAACTTCGATCCCGAAAAGCATATGCTGGTCGGCAAGCGAACGGGACGGGTATTTCGCCTTGCGGACCGTCTCGCCGTGCGCCTGCGGGAGGTCGATATTGTAACCGGCAGCATGATCGTGGAGATTGAGGACGGGCAAGACGGCGATCCTTCCCCGGCGCGGCACCCGACGACGGATCGGAAAACCAGGAGAATCGCAAAATCTCCTGCCCGGAAACCGGGTAAGAAGAAAAAGCGCACCCTGCCCAAGGGCAAGAAACGCGCGCGGCGCCGTCAGGAAAGCCCATAGTCGCTGCGGCAGAGTGTCGCAAAGCCCTTTTCTTCATACATTTCAAACATATCTAATGCTAGTATGCGGCGCATTAGGTTGAGAGAAATAGGGACAAAATGGAAATAGTATCAGTTCCAAGATCGGTATGGCAGGCTATGAAGAATGGTCTTCGTCGTCGCTGCCCGGATTGCGGCAAAGGTCAGGTATTCAAAAGCTACATCAAGGTCAATCATACCTGCGACGCCTGCGGGCTGGAACTGCATCATCAGCGCGCGGATGATGCGCCACCCTATTTCACCATGCTGATCGTCCTGCATTTTGTACTCTCCGGCATGTTGACCGTTGAGCAAGTCTATAGTCCGGCGACATGGATACAGCTTACCATCTGGATGCCCGTTTCTCTGGTCTCGGCTCTGTGGCTTCTGCCTAGGATTAAAGGCGCGTTGATCGGCATTCAATGGGCCCGCCAGATGCATGGCTTCGGCGGCGACTTTACCTAAACTTTCTGGACTTGCCCGGCTGGCAGGTGCATAGTTGGACGAAAAATGAAAGTCCAACAATTATGAGTACTGAACGAAAAAGAAGTGTCGCAGAAAGTCGCACAGACGGGAGCAAGGCTCCTCGCGCTAAAGATGCCGCAACCCTGATCCTCTATCGGCAAAGCAGCAAAAATATTGAAATCCTGATGGGAGAGCGCAGCGGGCGGCACAGCTTCATGCCCAATACATACGTTTTCCCCGGCGGACGCGTGGACGCCAGCGACAGCCGCATCCCGCCGGCCGAAGATCTGCGTGAAGATGTGATGGCGCGCCTTTTGCGCGGGGGCTGCACCCCGGCCCGTGCCCGCGCGCTTGCCATTGCCGCTATCCGTGAAACATTCGAGGAAACGGGCCTTCGCCTCGCCAGCGACTATTCACGCCCGCGCAAATCTCGTGTCCAGGTATGGAACGAGTTCGGCTCTGCCACATGTGGGCCCGATTTATCGAAACTCGATTATATCGCCCGGGCGGTCACGCCGCCTTCACGCAAGAAGCGCTTCAACACACGCTTCTTCGTGGCGGACGCGGAAACTCTGGAAGGCGATATAAAGGGTTCCGGTGAACTGCTTGATATTCGCTGGGTAACGATTAAGGACGCGCTTAATCTGGATATTCCGCTTATTACCGAAAATATTCTCGGATATGCGGAAAAATTCCTCAATGATCGCCCACCGCAGGACCCGAAAGTACCTGTTCCCATGTTCATGATGCGCCATGGCAAACGAATCTATGGTGAAGAATGACAAATTATACGCGCCAGTTGCAGCCGGTCAAACCCCGGCATGCCGCCAGCCTTGTGATCTATGAGCAGCGCGCTGACGATCTCTATGTCCTGATGGGCCGTCGGTCAAAAGCACACAGATTTCTGCCTGACGTTTATGTCTTTCCGGGTGGCCGCGTGGACAGGGCCGACGCGAGCATGACACCGCTTGCACCGCTCGCGCCGGATATTGAAAAATTGCTCTCTCAACCCTCCGACATGGCCCATGCAGTCGCAACGGCGGCTGTGCGTGAAACCCATGAGGAAACCGGCCTTGTCATTGGTGATCTTCAGAACGACCAATTAGTGCCTGATCTGTCACAGCTTGATTTTATCGCCCGTGCAATCACCCCGCCGAAAAGTCCCATTCGCTTCAATACGCGGTTTCTTGCCATTGATGCGAAGCATGTGACAGGTGGCGACCTTGGGGGATCAGGCGAGCTGATCGATTTGCACTGGATCCCCTTGTCCGAGACCCATCGCGTCCCGCTGATCGACGTGACGGAATTCGTCCTGGACGAGATCGACCGGAAAATCAAGCGGGCCACAGCGCCTCTGCCACGTCAGTCAGGCGCGGTTCCTATCTTCACTTATTACAAGGGCAAGCCGTTTATTCGCAATTACGATAATGGCTGATGCTGCCCTGGGGGATAACCGGCGCGCCCTGATTGCCATCATCGCGGCGGCCACCATCATGGCCGTGTCTTTGAGCCTGTCTATCCCGCTCGTCTCCTTGAATCTGGAGCGGTGGGGATATGGCAGCGATGTCATTGGCTTGATGGGGTCCCTTCCTGCCCTGGCATTCCTGTTTATATCTCCTGTATTGCCTGCACTAACCCGTTTCTTTGGCTCGGGAGTGATGCTTTGGTCTTCCTTGCTGCTTGGAGCAGTCTCTATTTGGGCCCTATCTCTCTCGGACAATATCTATTTCTGGTTTTTCCTGCGCCTGATGATTGGCATGTCCATGGCCGTGCTGTTCATGATCAGCGAAACCTGGCTCAATAAAATCGCCGATGAGAAAAGCCGTGGGCGAACGGTGGCGATATATGTTTCTTCTCTGACTCTTGGCTTTGCTTTCGGCCCGATCCTCATCAATTTCATCGGCGCCGAGGGGAGCCTGCCTTTTGTTATTTCTGCGCTGATTGTCCTGTGTGGCGGACTGGCCTTCCTTCCTGTGGGAAATCAGTTTCCCGATCTGGGGGAAAAAGGCAGCTATTCGATTTTCTCCTTTGTGAAAATTGCGCCGATGATCAGCGCTGCAACAATATTGGTTGCCTTTTTCGACGGCTCTGTCCTCACCCTTTTACCTGTCTATGGAATCAAGAACGGACAGCTTCTGGAAACGTCAGTTCTGATGACAAGTGCGCTACTGGCAGGCAATGTATTGCTTCAGGTTCCCATCGGATGGCTGGCAGACAAGTTTGACCGTACCCGAGTGATTCTCGGCTGCGGCATTGTCGGAGTGCTTGGGGCGCTGATCCTCCCCTTTGTCGTACTAGAGCCCTACCTCCTCTGGCCACTCCTCGTTATCTGGGGCGGCGGGGTTGTCGGCACCTACACCATCGCCCTTGTTGTGATGGGACAGGTTTTCAAGGGCGGCGATCTGATCACGGCGACGGCCGCAGTCAACATGTTGTGGGGGCTTGGCGGGCTTTTCGGGCCGGCTATCGCGGGGACAGCCATGGAGGTTTACGAACCGCATGGCATGCCTCTGACCTTCGCTGCCGCCTGTGCAATCTTCGTTCTGGTGGCGGCCCTTTCGCTCCGCCGCGTCGGGAAGGCGTAAAAAAAGAGAATTATCCAAGCATCCGCTTGACTTCGGCGATTAAATCCGTATTTTCCGGGCTTCAATTATATTTTTTGCTCGCACTGATGCGGGAACGACTGGAGTTTCGGACATGGCTAAGCCGACAACATTGAAAATAAGGCTGGTAAGCACGGCGGATACTGGTTTCTTCTATGTAACCAAGAAAAACCCGCGCACCTTGACGGAGAAGATGGTCGTACGCAAATACGATCCCGTTGCCCGTAAGCATGTGGAATTCAAGGAAGCCAAGATCAAATAGGCTTCTTCACGCTGAATGAAAACAGGCCGCAAATTGATGCGGCCTTTTTTGTTGGAAAAATGCAGCTATCAGCGTGCAGCGACGCCCGGAGCTCTTTCAAAAGCCTCGACATTGGACGGAGCGACAACCACACGGTTGCGACCATCCCGTTTCGCCTGATAGAGCGCCTCATCCGCCCGCTTGAGCAGGCCATCGGAGCTTTCTTCCTCTTTTGAGACCGTAACACCAATTGAACAGGTAAGGTCCAGTTCAAGAGCCCCCTTGCTCACGGAGAACGGTATTTCCGAGATCTGCCGACGAAGGCGTTCAGAAACTGTCGAGGCGACGGAAAGATCGGTGTCCGGCATGACGACGACAAATTCCTCTCCGCCGTAGCGGCAAGCCAAATCAATACCGCGAACGCTCGCGCCAATGCGCTCGGAGAATTCCTGGATCACCTCATCCCCGACATCATGGCCATGAGTGTCGTTGACCCGCTTGAAGAAATCAATGTCCATGATCATGACACAGACTGGCTTGTAGTCCATTTTCGCGCGCTGCAGCATGGCATCAAGGTGATTGGACATATAGCGCCGGTTATAGAGCCCGGTCAGGCTGTCGGTCACTGCCAGCTCCATGCTGCGATGGAAGTTATGGCGCAGACGGTCCTGATATTGCTTGCGGAGGATCTGGGTCCGGGTCCGGACGATCAACTCATTCGCATCAATGGGGCGCATGACATAGTCGTTGATACCAATATCCATACCCTTGATAAGCTTGTCCTTGTCAGAGTCATCCACAAGCGTCAGGATCGGCAGTTGCCGTGTCTCTTCCAGGCTTCGAATCTTGGAGCACAGGCGCAACGGATCGTAACTCGCAGAGTCGAGGCTGATAACGGCAAGATCAAAATCGCCGCCACGCAGCAAGATCTGCGCCTCCTCCATATTCGGTTCAAGCGTGATATCATATGTTTCCGCGTAGATATCCTTCATCATGCGGACAGAATATTCATTGTCGTCGATAACCAGGATACGGGCACGCTGAATGGCCTCTTCCTTGCGGTCAGACATGCTGATCACACCCATTTCTGAGCTGGTCTCCTCCCTAAGGCGGAATTCATCCATCATAATCTTCAGGCGCAGGAGCGATTTAACCCGCGCAAACAGGGCGAGGTCATCAACAGGTTTGGTCAGGAAGTCATCCGCGCCGGATTCCAGCCCCTGGACCCGGTCGGCCGCCTCGCTGAGCGCGGTGACCATTACAACCGGGATATGGGCCGTC
>CALEMG010000246.1 GCA_937910835.1 uncultured Alphaproteobacteria bacterium
AGTGGGACGGGACTTGCTCTCCCGCATTTCCTTGATCCGGGTTACCACGCGAATTGTATCGCCATGGAAGACCGGATTAACAAAGCGGATATCTGTCATCCCAAGATTGCCGAGCGTCGTGCCCAAAGTGGTCTCCGCCACCGTTACACCTATCACAAGCCCAAGGGTGAACAGGCTATTTACAATGCGCTGACCATATTCGGTTTGCTTCGAAAATTCCTCGTCCAGATGTAACGGCTGAGGATTGTGGGTCATGGCGCAAAACATGACATTATCCATCTCCGTCACGGTGCGGGTGAGGGAATGCTTGAATTCCATTCCCACTTTGAATTCCTCGTAATACAAACCAGACATCAGAAATTACCCTTTCATTATTATTGTTTTTTGCGTTTAAAGATGCGCCTTACCAAGAAAGCTCTCGCCACTCATCATCCGTGCCCATTACCGCCTTTTCCGCATCATAGGAATACAGCCAGCGTTGGCCGACCGGAAAGCCATCCTGGTCTTCTTGCTGATGGCGCGCGAAACGGGCATTCCTGCGCGAAACTTCCTCCGGATCGCTCATATGAAAGAGATTCTCTGCCGCGCGGGATTGCAGCAGCACCCGGTTTGCCCGATCCAGACGAAGATTTTCATATTTTTTAAGGGCCGCAGGAATATCACTCTCTGCCATTTCGAGTGACCGACCAAGCACCCAGGCATCCTCGATACTTTGTCCCGCCCCTTGTGCGTGATACGGCATCATCGCATGCGCGGCATCCCCCATCAAAGCAACCCGGTCCGTGACCCAGCGGTCAAGCGGCTCGCGGTCGATCATATTCGTCATGAAGAGGCTTTCCGTGCCCGCGATCAGCTCGCGTATCTGCTCGTTCCAGCCATCATACTCATTTAGGGCTGCATCGCGAGAGCCTGTCTGAGACCAGGATTCCTTCGCATTATCGTTGTAAGGGCCAATCCCGACCCAGTTAAAAAGATCGCCGCCACAGACATAATAGAGCACCGCAGACCGATGCGGCCCCATCCAGACATAGGAATTCCGCTCAAAGCCAAGTTTCTGCGCAACATCAACCGGAACCAGCCCGCGCCAAGCAACACAACCCGAGGGGCGAGGTTTTTCGGGCGCAAAGAATTTCTCGCGAACCATGGAATGAAGCCCATCCGACCCGATTAGAACATCGCCCTTTTCGACCGTTCCGTCACTTAAGTGAACTTCGACGCCATCGTCATTTTCCTTAACGTCGACAACCTTGCAGTTCAATCGAACATTCTCCGGATCCATCGCCTTCACCATAATGTCGAGCAAATCCGCCCGATGGACATGATAATAGGGCGCGCCAAAGAATTCTTTGACCTTCGGCATTAACGGAGTTTTGAGGTAAACTTCCCCTGTTTTGTAATCCTTGAACAGATGTGCCGCAGGCGGCACGCCAATACGCGCCAGTTCATCCTTCAGACCCAGATATTCAAGAACCCGAATGCTGTTCGGACTTTGTTGAAGCCCCGCGCCAACTTCGGAAAGCTCCGACGCTTGTTCCAACACCAAATGGGAAATGCCCGCCTTTTGCAGGGTAAGAGACAGGGCGGCCCCTGCAATCCCGCAGCCGATTAATATAACATGCATGTTTTCCTCCTTCCGGATTCTCTCCGTGTTATTATTGAAAACGCATGGGCTTAAGGGTTGCAGACTTAAGTTCAAACGACAAGAAAAAAGCCATCATTGACCGTTAATCCTCCTTCAATAAGATTTGGGCAAATCAAGTGCCCGTTCAGCAAGATAGCTTAGAATAAGCTGCGGGCTTATTGGCGCCAGCCTGTGGATCAGGCATTCGCGCAAGTATCTTTCCACATGAAATTCCTTCGCATATCCCATTCCACCATGCGTCATAACGGCATTAGTGCATGATTTGAACGCCGCCTCTGCCGCGAGATATTTAGCTCCATTCGCTTCCAGGCCGCATTCCTTTCCGGAATCATATAAACCGGCCGCGCGAAATGCCATAAGATTAGCCGCTTCAAGCTCCGCCCATGACTGCGCGAGAGGGTGCTGGATAGCCTGATTCATACCGATCGGGCGGCCGAAGACGACGCGATCACGAGCGTATTCCGCCGCACGCTTAAGAGCGCAACGGCCAAGCCCGACCATCGACGCCGAGATCAGTATCCTTTCGGCGTTCAGGCCATGAAGCAGATATCTGAATCCTTTCCCTTCCTCCCCAATCAGGTCTTCTTTCGGAACTGGCAGATCATCAATAAACAATTGATTGGAATCGACGCATTTGCGGCCCATTTTATCAATAGGTCGTATTTCAACATGATCCCGGTTCAGGTCCGTATAAAACAAGGAAAGCCCGTCGATTGGTCTTGCTGTCTCATCCTCTCTTTTTGTCCGGGCAATCAACAGCATTTTATTCGATTGCAAGGCAGTGGAAGTCCAGATTTTTTCTCCCTTGATAATAATAGTGGTCACCGTCGCGAATGGCCCGCGTCTTTAAACGAGTTGTATCAAGTCCTGTGTTGGGCTCCGTCACAGCGAAGCAAGCGATATCTTCTCGTTTGATAATCGGAGGTAACCAGCGTTGTTTCTGTTCATCCGTGCCGAATACAACTACCGGGTTCAGGCCGAAAATTCCAATCGCAATGGCCGCAAAACCCGCATTGGCGGCACCGGATTCCGTAATTGCCTGAACCATGACCGCGGCGTCCGATATGCCAAGGCCGCTACCACCATATTCTTCGGGCATGGCAATTCCCATCCAGCCCTCGTCCGCGATGGCGCGGCAAAACTCCTCCGGAAACCGTCCATCAGTATCCCGTGCGAGCCAATAGCTGTCATCAAATTTTTCGCATAAACGGCCAATGCTGTCCTTGATCTGAAGCTGTTCGGGCGTAAGATCGATACTCATTCATTCCTCCCGACGGTTATCCGCCTTGTTCTGGGGTCGTCTCTTCACCGCAATTTCAGCGGAATGGCTGCCCCGGCTTTATGGAGATCATTTCTGTCGCCGACATAAAATCCGCAAAAGAATTTATTCTCATTAATTATATTACTTTTACATTGAGTAGGATGAAAGAACAGAGGCAAAATGGAATGCCTCTTCCGCAAATTTCATGCTATTTCTGTCAGCAACCTCTATGGTCTGCTATCTTTGCTTTTTGAGGAAAAATGCAAAGGGTGTAGTCCGGCGATCCGCTCAGCAGAAAGCAGCATATTCTCAAAAAACGATACGGATAAAAGAACATGAATGAAAATAATCTAACCACACATGATGCCGAGGAAGATGTCCGAAACCGAGACATCAGGATATATGTGAATGGCGAGATTTTTCCCCGGGCAGACGCCAAGGTGTCCGTCTATGATTCCGGGTTCATGCTGGGTGATGGGATGTGGGAAGGAATGCGCCTTTACAATGGTAAATGGGCGTTCTTCGATGAGCATATGGACAGACTGTTTGACAGCTGCAAAGCAATCTCGCTAGATATCGGACTGGATCGAGATGGAGTTCTGGACGCCCTCACCCAGACCGCCAAAGCCAACGGAATGACCCATGATGTTCATTGTCGCCTAATGATCACGCGCGGCATCAAATCCAAGCCATTCCAGCATCCAAATCTCTCAAAATCCGGCCCGACAATTGTCATTATCATGGAGCATTCGAAACCCGCGGAGCATCTTCAGGCCATGGGAATTTCGCTCTCGACCGTACCAAAGGTACGCGGCCAGCAAATGTCACAGGATGCAAAAAATACTTCACAATCTA
>CALEMG010000247.1 GCA_937910835.1 uncultured Alphaproteobacteria bacterium
GACAAAAAAAACTTTCTCAAGCCCATCCGGAGCGAGTGCCGCGGCTTTTTTTGCCAGCCGTTCGGAAGGCTCCGTCTCAAAATGAAGGCGATATCCGAATGTTGATTTTTCCATCTGTCCGCGCATGGCTTCCAGTACATGAGGGTTCGAATGGCCAATATTGCAAACCATTGCGCCGGAGGATCCGTCAAGGTAGCGTTTGCCATCAACATCCCACATATAAATCCCGCGCGCCTGGGCGAGGGCGGGTCGGCGAAGGCGAGTTTGATAAAACAGATTGCTTTTGGGACGTTCGGTCATGTCGTCCCTCCGGGAAGGACGACACAATCTTCGGGGCGAACGCGAATGGAAACCGTCTCTCCGACTGAAAAGGGAGTTGTCTCAATCATATTGATCGCCTGTAGCTGAGTGGTTCCCATACGCAGAAAGTAGCGTGCGGCCTGCCCCTGATAATCGACGGTTTCTACAAGCCCTTCAATAGCGAACCGGCCATCTGCGGCAGCGGACTGAGGAAGCAGATTAAGTTTTTCTGCACGGATCACAAGCTTGACCTGCTCTTCCTCCTTCACGTCGCGGCTCCGATTTTTAGGCAGGGTAATAGCGCCCATTCCAGACACGTCCAGTGTTATACTATCTCCCGAAACTTCTGTGCAACGGGCGTCAAGGATGTTGGATGTCCCAAGAAAGCGGGCGATGAACTCGCTCGCTGGATTGTTGTAGACTTCTTCCGGCGGTCCAACCTGTTCCACCCGTCCTTCTGACATTACGATGACGAGATCAGACATAGCCAGTGCCTCCGATTGGTCATGGGTTACGAAAACGGTGGTGATGCCGGTTTGTTGCTGAATTCGTTTAAGCTCAATCCGCATATCCTCGCGTAAATTCGCATCAAGCGCGGAGAGCGGCTCGTCCAGCAGTAGGACGCTGGGTTCAATAATAATGGCACGGGCGAGGGCGATGCGTTGCTGCTGTCCGCCGGATAGCTGCGCCGGGTATCGATCCCCGACATTGGGCAATTGTACGAGCTCAAGCGCCGCCTTGACGCGTTTTGCGGATTCTTCCTTTGAAACACCCCTGTATTTCAGGCCAAAGGCTACATTCTGGGCGACCGTCTTATGCGGAAAGAGCGCATAGTTCTGGAAAACGATCCCAAGGTTGCGTTTGTGAATGGGCAGTTCATTTACCCGTTCACCCCCGATCGTGATATCCCCTTCGGTGGGGTCGAGAAGACCAGCTATCATGCGAAGCGTCGTCGTTTTTCCACAGCCCGACGGCCCGAGCAGCGTAATAAAGCTCCCCTCCGGTATCTCCAGCGACATAGGATGAACGGCGGTAAAGGCCCCGAAGCGCTTGACGATATTTGTTAGGTTGACGACACTCACGAACGATCTCCCCGGTTGAGAATGAAGGGCTCCTCGCCCGCTTTATCGAGCAAGGAGCAACAGGCCTTAGTAGCCTTTCTGAATGCGACCAAACTCTTTTGACCACTCCTGTTCGTGACCATTCCAGTATGTCGGATTAGCGAAGGTCAGGCCATCAAGCGTTCCCGTTGGATCAAATGCGGGCAGTTTCGGTATTTTAGTGCCCAGATCGACTTTCTTGGGGTCAAGTGCCGGCGGGTAATTCTGTCCTTCGGCCACAGCAATTGATGTCGCCGGAGCCAGCATGAAGTTCAGCAATTCTTCGCAAGCTTCCATAGGAGAGCCCTTGATGACGAACAGGCATTCCTGCCAACCAAACCCGTTCGGTGGATCCATGTAGCCGATGTCATGACCCTGTTCCTGAAGGGCGTAAACCCGGCCGGACCAGGCTTCAGTTGCATAGATTTCCTCTTCGGCAAGCAGGCTCATCAGTTCTGCGCCGGAACTCCAGTATTTGAGAAGCAGGTCCCGGTTTGTGCGGATTGCATTCCAGACCGCATCCATATCCGTCGCATTGTTCGGATCCTGACCTGTTTGCAAGGAAGCATACCAAATCCGCGTCCGCCAATCGCCCCAGGCGCCAAGCTTGCCTTTAAGATCCTTGTCGATAAGGAGTTTGGCGCCTTTCTTCTTTGCCTCATCATCAGAGATATGCTTACGGTTATAGGCAATCCCGGTCGTACCATAGTCATAAGGAACGCAGGACAGGGTCCCGTCCGTCACTTTACGGAACACGTCGGTTAGCTTCGGGATAACAAATTGAAGGTTTGGAATATTTTTCTCGTTCAATACACTAGTCAGGCCGAGGTTGTTGTAGCGGGCATAATCGAATACTCCGGAAAGATGGGCGATGTTGTATTCGCCCGGCTGGCTCGCTTTGATGCGTGAGATATATTCATCGCCACTGCCGAAAGTGCCGTCGACAACCTTGATGCCAGTTTTTTTGGTGTAAGGGTCGAAGGCATATTTGCGGAAGGCTTCCGAGACAACGCCGCCCCAACCGTCGAATCGAACCTGTTCGGTTGCCGCCAACGCATGCTTGGCAAAGGGCGTAGCCACACCGTAGGCAAGACCGGCCGCCCCGATCAGGCCAAGAAAGGAGCGCCGGTCCAGGTCTCCGTTATTGTAGCGTTCCAGCAATCTCTCGTAGCGTTTTGAGTTGTCCATTTGGTTACCTCCTGAGTTTTTGAAAAATATGGTTACGCTTGTTACTCGCTGCTTTTTGTCGACATTTTCCGGACGATCCCGATCCCGAGAAGTGGGAGCCCGACCGTAAGAATGATCATGACGGTACCGAGCGCATTGATTTCGGGGGATATCGAATTGCGCAGCATGGCAAAAATCTGTGTCGGAACCGTCTCAACGCCGCCCGGTTTCCAGAAAAGCGTCCCGGTTATGTCATCGAAACTGATGGTGAAGGCGAACAGCATGCCGGCGAAAATGGCGGGTGCCAGCAGCGGCAATGTGATCTGGAAAAAGGTCTGCCGGGGGTTCGCGCCTAGACTCATGGCCGCTTCTTCAACATCTCGACGGATGTTGACGAGCCGTGCCTGCACCACCAGCACGACGAAGGGAAGCGTGAATATGACATGCCCCATTAGCAGTAGGAAAAAGCTTTTGTTGATGGACAAGGCATTCAGGAACAACAACAAGGCGACCGCCAGAACGACTTCCGGTACCAGAATGGGCGCAATCAGCAGGGTCGAAATCATGTTCTGTCCGGGGACCTTGTAGCGCACCAGCGCTAGGCTCGCCAGGACGCCGAGGGTTGTTGAGATGACCGCGGTCAATGAGCCCAGCAAGAGGGAAGTTTCAAAGGCCCGCAGGATTGCGTCGTTATTCGCGAGCTTGAAAAACCAGCGAAAAGACAGACCGGTGACCGGAAAACTTCCAAACTGATTGGCGTTGAAACTGAGCAACATGACAACACCGATGGGAAGGAACAAAAACAGATAAACCAGAGCGGTCCAGATGCGTAGGAACATCCAACTCATTTGCCCAGCCCCTTCATCAGCTGTCCCATGCCAAGGAAATGATTATAGACAAGGACCAGAGCCCCGAGGACAACCAACAGCATAAGAGAGAGTGCCGAGCCGAGCGGCCAGTCGAGTTGGGTGATAATGGCTTCAAACACCAGGTTGGCGAACATTGCATCGGATGGGCCGCCAAGGATAATCGGTGTGATATAGGTCCCCGCCGCAAGCACGAAGCAGAGAAGTCCGCCTGCTGCCAGTCCGGCGATTGAGAGCGGTAGAGTCACTTCCAAAAAGCTTTGCCAGCGCGTCGCGCCGAGTGAGCAGGCGGCATCCTCCAGTGTGACGTCAATGCCCTCCAAGCTGACATAAATATTCAGGATCATGAAGGGGAGCAGAAAATGCACTAGGCCGAGAACGATCGTCACCTGATTATAGAGCATCTGGATCGGCTCGGATATGATGCCGAGCGATATCAGCAGGGAATTAATAGCGCCGGACACCCCGAGAATATTGATCCAGGACATAGTCCGGATGATATAGCTGATCCAGAAAGGCAACATTAACAAAAGCAGCAACAGCGCCTTGTTGCCTTTGGACCGGGCGATGAAATAGGCAGCGGGATAGCCCAGCAGGGCGCAGACCACCGTGGTGATGGCTGCTATCTTGAGCGTGTAAAAGAGAATATCGCGGTAAAACGCGTCTGTCAGCGCTTCCGTCCAGTTATCCAGAAAGAAGCCCACCTGATCGGCGCCCGTCGCTGTTCTGAGCCAGAAAGAGTAAACAACGATAAACAGGAGCGGTATGACAAGCAGCAGCGTGATCACTGTGAGCGAAGGCGATAGCAATATCCACGGTTGCCGTGCCTCTCGCGTTTCGATTGTCATCAGGATTCCCCATGCCCTAGATTAATCTTCTGGATTTAAGAGTTACATAGAGGTTAGTATTGATCAAATAGATAACGATAATGTTCAATATTGATGAAATTTATAGTAATATGAGTAATCCAGACCCAACTGAACGATTGGCGCGTGATCTCGACTGGAATCTTCTCAGGACGTTTGTGGTTATCGCGAAATCGAAGAGCCTGACGGAAGCTGCTGAAGTTCTTCGCTTAAAGCAACCGACCCTGTCCAGCGCGCTGAAGCGGCTTGAAGACAGGATCGGAAAAAAGTTGATTGAGCGCTCTCCCGGCCGCTTCCATCTGACTGCCGCTGGGAAGGTACTGGAGCGGGAGGCAATCGAAATTCATGGCGCCATGTTGCGTCTCGGTACCTTGATGCGCGACGTCACGGACGAGGTGAGGGGGCATGTCCGTATTGCGATGGCGAGTCATGTTGTCAGCCCTTTATTCAACGAGACGCTGACTGAATTCCATTCAACGCATCCGCATGCGACACTCTCGATCGACGTCACGGCAAGCCGTCTTGCCCTTGAAAACCTGACGGCTCGTCATGCATCGCTGGCTGTGTGCCTGGTCCATGATCGCAGCCCCAAATTAAGATACAGAAGGATGTTCCAAGAGTATTTCGGATTTTTCTGCGGGCCCTCTCATCCTTTATTTGGCAAGAAAAATCTGACCATCGCAGACCTTGCGGGTCATTCTTCTGTCAGTTTTGTGACCGACCAACTCGACGATGCGCTTCGGCCTGTCACACTTATGCGAGCGGAGGCTCATTTAAGCGACCGTGTCGTTGGAACCTCTGCCCATTTAGAAGAAGTGCGGCGTATGATCATTGCCGGTCTTGGAATTGGACCATTACCAATCCATGTTGTCCGTCGCGACCTGGAAGACGGGTATCTTTGGCAACTGCCACCTTATGAGGATATGCGTAAAATTGATGTCTACGTAGTTTGGAACCCAAAGGCGCAACTCAACCGGGCCGAGCAGGCGTTTCTAGACGCCCTGATTACACGCATCGACAAGACCGATATTAGCGAGCGAACCTATCGATAATTGAAGCTTTGTTGGGGAAAGGTCAATATCCCACTAACTTTATTCAGCTTGCTGTTTCGCTATTTGCCCGCGCCACCCGTATCTGCACTTGTGTCTTCGCCGTTGTTTCCACGCTTCATGTCAGGATGCAGCGATTTGCCCAGAATATGTGAATCGCGGTCGATCACATGTTGCGATGAGCCGACGATTAGCGGATCGGGACCGCGGACGACATGGCGATCACGGTTCGGATAAGGCAACGAGTCGATAAAATGCTGCATGCAATTCAGCCGGGCACGTTTCTTGTCGTCCGACTTTATAATCGTCCAAGGCGCGTCAGCAGTGTCAGTATAGAAGAACATGGCCTCCTTCGCTTCCGTATAATCGTCCCATTTGCCGAGCGATGCCCGATCGATGGGCGACAGTTTCCAATGCTTCAGTGGATCGGTCTCTCGCGCGGCGAAACGTCTGCGCTGCTCTTCCTGAGTGACCGAGAACCAGTATTTGAATAGCCGGATCCCGGATCGGACCAGCATGCGTTCAAGATCGGGGCACTGGCGCATGAATTCGAGATAATCGTTGGCAGCGGTGAATCCCATGACACGCTCGACACCGGCACGGTTGTACCAGGAACGGTCGAGCAGGACGATTTCTCCGGCCGCGGGCAGATGTTCAATATAACGCTGGAAATACCACTGGCTGCGTTGCCTCTCGGTCGGCTTGGGCAGCGCTACGACACGCGCGGCGCGAGGGTTGAGATGCTCCATGAACCGCTTGATGGTGCCGCCCTTGCCAGCCGCGTCCCGTCCCTCGAAAAGGATGACGATCCGCTGGCCGGTTTCCTCGACCCAGCTTTGTACTTTGAGAAGTTCTACCTGAAGCTCGGCCTTGTGCGTCTCGTATGGCCCGCGCTTCATTTTCGTGTGATAAGGATAAGTACCGTTTTCGAAGATTTCGCGGATCGCATTGGCGTCGTGCCGCATTCTGGCGAAATCCGTGTTAGTCCGCGGATGCGCCGTCGCCGCAACACCATCCGCACCGTCTTGGGACGCGGTTGCAACCGTCGGGACACCGCCATCGACCGGAGACGCGGTCGACGATTCCGTCTCGTTCGATGGCGCACTGTCCGCGCCTGTGGACAGTCCCTTGGCGGTTTTCCGATTAACCATGATTCGCCTCCCCGTTTCCATCATCAATAACATAATAGTCTCGCTTCGAACTGGCGATTGGGCATTGATTATAATCAAAACCGGGCTCAGTCAGAATGAAATGGGCTGCATGAGGTTTGCCGCATATCGCGCGACCGAAGCAACATCGAGGCTAAGGGCAAGGTCTGGCTTGTCGAGTTCATCAAGACGAAACCATCGCGCTTCAAGTGCATCGTCACCCGCGACTGGTTCACCGGATATCCAGTGGCATAATACTGCAATCAAGATGAAGTGTTGCCGTAATTTCCCGTTGTCGTCCAGATCAAAAGCATCGACGGCCGTAAAGACCTTATCCGCCACCGCTCGCACTCCGGTTTCCTCGCTAAGCTCCCGTATTGCGGCGTCCATAATCTCTTCTCCCTGTTCGATCTTGCCGCCAGGAAATCCCCATCGGCCGGCATCGGGCGGATTGGCCCTTCGGACCAGAAGTACTTTGTTTTCCCGTATGACGGCGGCAATGGTGGCTGCGATTGGACGTGAGGGAAAGTCTACAATCGCTTTAGTTTGGATCGACGCCATCGGATCAGCGAGCTCCGATCCGACAGAGCGTTTCCCGCCGCAACATTTCGCTTAGATCTTGAGCGAGGGGAGAGGCGTTGGGGGCTTTAAGCAGGCGAACCTCGATGTCGGGTAGATTGGGGAGCTTAAGCGCGCGCCCGACGCAGATAATACCGTCCGGTTTACCGTGCTCGGTTCGTACAGCGACCCCGAGCCCGGACCGCAGCCCGGCCCAGACGCCGGGAAGGCTGGGAGTCGTCAGCGCCGGACGCCAGCGCAGCTCGTCACGTTCAAGCGCGCCAAGGGCTGCCTGACGAAAGAGGCAAGGGTGCTTGAAAAGCACGAGTGGTACCGGATTTCGAACGAGTTTTTCAACGGTCCTGTCATGCGCGAGCCACTGCATGGGTAACTCACATAGTATTTCGCCTTCCTTTTTTGCGCCAGGCTTGAAGAATGCGATGGCTACATCGAGGCGTCCAGCATGTATCTCCTCGGAAAGACGGTGATTTTCACCTGCAAGGACTTCAACGTGAACGTTCTGATGTTCGCGAGTAAAAGCGGTGAGGGTTGCGGGCATTACATCGTCGAAGAAATCCTGAGGCAGGCCGAGCCGCACCACTAACTTAGTCGTAGGCGCCCCCACGGCAAGTGCAGCTTCATCGTTGAGCGTCACAATCCGCCGTGCATAGGTCACAAAGGCCTCACCCGCCTCGGTTGGAATCAGTCCGCGCCCTTTTCGCGTGAAGAGTTGTGTTCCAACTTGATGCTCGAGCTTTTTGAGTTGCATGCTGATTGCCGATTGGGATCGGCCGAGTTGGATTGCCGCTCGGGCGAAACTGCCAAGATCAGTCCCGACCACGACAGCTCGCAACGTATCAATGTCGAATGCTGTATACACTTCAATAATTCTGAATTGAGTATTATAATATATTCGTTATTTTTAAGTTATAGCCCATGGTACCATTCCAATCAAGCTTCAAGAGGGCCGTCTGCATAGTCTGCTTGTTTCTATTGAATGTGGAGGATAAGGGATGCCAATGGGTCGCCCAATCAGAAGAGAGAGCCGCGATATGGTCATAATCGTGACGGCTGGCAGTATCGTGCTTGCTCTGGCTTTCGGTGTGCGCGCGGTATTCGGCGGTGTAATTGAACCACTTTCAAACGACTTGTTCGGGGGCAGTATCGAGATTTTTTCCTTCTCGATCGCTATCCAGAATCTTGTCTGGGGGCTGGCGCAACCTGGATTTGGAATGATTGCTGACAAATACGGTGACAGGCTGGCAATTTGGCTGGGTTTTTTCTGTTATGTACTCGGGATGGGGATTTGCGTTCTAGGTACCACCCCATTCGCGCAGCATATGGGCGCGGGTGTTCTGGTCGGCATGGGTATTTCGGGGACGGCATTTGGAACGGTATTGGCAGTGGTTGGACGGGCAGCTCCACTTGAAAAGCGCGGCTTCTATCTTGGGGTCACATCGGCCATGGGGTCGGCGGGACAGGCAATCCTCCCTCTTCTGGTCTCATGGCTAATCGAATGGTTCGACTGGCAGATGACGCTGGTCATCGTTACTGGGATGTTGACCCCAATGGTGCTTTGCATACCGTTTTTGCGTGTAGGTGGAGATACAGTTGTCGTAGAAGATACGGTCGATCTTCCTCAAACCGTGCGGCAGGCTTTTGGGCATTCCAGCTTTACTATGCTCAGTGTTGGATTCTTTGTCTGCGGATTTCATCTTGCCTTCATTACGGCTCATCTACCAAATTACGTTCAGAACTTTTGCGTTGGGACCAATTTGTCGCCGGAAGAATTACGGGCGCTGGGGCTTCGTGCCCTTGCCCTTGCGGGATTTGCTAACATCTTCGGGACGCTGCTCGCCTCTCGCCTAGGGGGAATGTTTCCAAAGCCATACGTTCTTGCTGTGATTTATGCATTGCGGTCAGTGATTATTCTGGTCTTCATTTTATTTCCCCTCACGCCGACTTCAGTGATGATCTTCGGCCTTTTGATGGGGGGACTCTGGCTCTCGACTGTTCCTCTGACAAGTGCGCTGGTACTGGTCATGTTTGGACCGCGTGTGCTGGGCACTTTGTTCGGTTTCGTTTTTCTTAGCCATCAGCTTGGTGGATTTGTCGGGGTATGGTTAGGAGGCGTTTGGTTCGATCAGTATGGCAACTATGACTCGGTTTGGATTGTTGCTATCGCCTTGGGTCTCGCCTCAGCACTTAATCATCTTACCGTACGGGAACGCGCCGCACCGGCTTTGGCATGAACCGTGTTAAGCAAATTATACAGGGTTACCTAACTTTTCGCGCGTGATGCGGATGCCCGCCTGTTCGCGATCCCAAGTGCCCGCGGTCATGCCCTCTTGACGAAGCGGCTGCTTTTGAGTTTTTTTGGCTCAGAGACATTGTTCTTACTCTATGAGTTGCGCCTATACTCCATCAAACACATTGAATAGGGGATGAAAATCCACTCTGCAATCAAATTAGACGCCTCTTGCATTTAAGAGGCGTCCATAGAAGTCTAGCCATGTTTTCTTGTTAAAGGTTGCGGTATTAACGCGGTGTCATCCGGATGGCACCGTCAATCCTAATCGTCTCACCATTAATGTATGAATTTTCCAATATGTGAGCTGCGAGTTTGGCAAACTCTGCGGGAACTCCCAGACGAGGTGGATTAGGCACCGTCTTGCCGAGAGTATCGCGGACATTTTGTGGTAGCCTTGCGAGTAGAGGGGTGTCAAAAATACCGGGCGCAATCGTGTTGACGCGAATGCTTTTTGACGATAGATCGCGCGCTGCGACAATTGTCATTCCAACAACTCCGGCCTTGGAGGAGGAGTAGGGAATTTGTCCGATTTGCCCTTCGAAAGCTGCAACGGACGCCGTCAAGACTGCGGCCCCTCTTTCTCCATCTACCAACTCGTTCTTTGCCATGCTTGCCGCCGCAAGTCGAAGTACATTGAACGTGCCGATGAGGTTCGTATTAATGACTTTTTTGTATGCTTCCAGCGAGCCTGGACTTCCGTCTTTTTCTACCAAACGCACGGCACCACCATGACCCGCGCAGTGAACTAC
>CALEMG010000248.1 GCA_937910835.1 uncultured Alphaproteobacteria bacterium
GCCATCGAGGTCAATGCGATATGCGTCATCATTCCCTGCCCCATAAAGCGGACCGCAATGATGCCAAAGAAAAGCGTGACGGGCCCTTGGATAAACCCGAATGCCATTGTCGCGACCACCATGAGTATTCCGATTTTCATGACAAAATTTTTGAGCGGCAACCGGTCGACAAGCGGTCCCGCTTTCCACAGCATTGCCGCGCAAACAAGAGTCGCAACAGTATAGATCGTGCCGAACTCGCCGTTGCTGAGGTTAAAGTCAGATCGGATGTGTCCGCCTATGACTGAAATGACATATGTCTGGCCGGGGCCGGACCAGAAGGCCAAGAGCAAACCGAAAAGCAGGAACCGCCATTCCTGGCGAACAAAAGGCAGGGTGCCTTGAAGACGCAACATAACTGAGACCAGCATTGGCAAAAAGAAATGCCGATCATTGCGTCATGTCTGGTTTGTTAAGTCAACCATACAACGCTAGGCCGAGAAGCTTTTCTCAATGCGATCCAGCGTTTCCATCGCCGGCAGACATTGCGCCACGGAGCTATTTGGCTCGCGCCCTTCCTTGATCGCCGAGAAAAATTCCCGATCAATCAGCTCAATACCGTTATTGGAAACTGCGACATCAGAAAGATCAATTGGGTTTTCATACCCATCCACCAGATCGTCATAGCGCGCGATATAGGTCCCATTATCGCAGATATAGCGGAAGAAGGTGCCAAGAGGACCATCATTATTAAAGGAGAGCGACAAGGTGCAAAGCGCACCGGAAGGCGCCTTCATTCCGATACTCATATCAAGGGCAATACCGAGTTCCGGATGATGCGGCCCTTCCAACCCATAGACCTGCGCCGCCACCGCACCGGTTTGGTACTGGAAAAGATCAACGGTATGACAGGCATGGTGCCAGAGCAGATGATCTGTCCAGCTTCTAGGCTTCCCAAGCGCGTTGGTATTGGTCCGGCGGAAGAAGTACGTCTGTACGTCAAGCTGCTGTAAAGAGAGCTCGCCTGCCTCAATTTTGTTGTGAATCCATTGATGGCTGGGATTAATGCGGCGTACTTGCTCCGTCTTTGCAATCAGGCCCGTTTCCCGCTGAGTCGCTACATGCCGTTGGGAAGCTGCAAGGTTGTCTGCCATTGGGAGCTCTACAAGCACATGTTTGCCCGCGTGCAGGCACTGGATGGCCTGATCCGCATGCATCTGTGTGGGGGTCGATAAAATCACGCAATCCACATCCTCTCGCTTGAGGCTGTCGGCGAGATCAAGGGTCCAATGGCCAATTCCCCTCGCTTCCGCCGCCTCTTGCGTGCTATTATCTTCGCGGCCGACGATTGATGTGACCTGTACGCCATCAATTTTGCTGATGGCATCCAGATGTTTTTGCCCAAAGGCACCCGCTGCACCCGCAACACAAACTCTCATTCTTCAGCCTCCATTTTTTCAGTGTTTTTGTTGAACTGTGCAAGCAACGCGTCCGCCCGGCTCTGATAATTGTCTTCGCCAACCACCATGCCCAGGTTTCCGATACGTGACTGCCAGTGCACAGTTGCCTGCGCCATATCGTTAGGGAGGCCCAGTTCCTCAATGGTGAGTGCGACCTCTTTCATTTCTTCGGCACGGCGTTTGCCGTGAGCCGTCATCCGCTCGAAGCTATAAGCGGCGCGTTCCATGAAATTAAAACCGGGATAGGTCACATCAAGCGATGTCAGTACCTCTTCATCAACGCCTGCCTGACGGCCCGCCAGAACGCATTCCGCGAAGAGGGCCTCGAGGCCCTTCATCATTATGCTTCTGACCATTTTGACAGAGGAAGCTCTGCCGACATCGCCCTCCATTACTTTTATGTCCATTTGAAGTGTATTAAGCAGCTTTTTGGCGACCTCAGTGTAACGTCCGGAAATCAGAAGCGGGGTTTTATGCAGCTTCGGATAGACCGGCGACATAACCGCCACATCAACATAGCGGCCTCCCGCCCCTTCGATACATTTCGCCGAACGGCGTTTCGTCCCCGGCGCACAGGAGTTGCAATCCAGAAAGAGGCATCCTTCTTCAATATGCGGCGCCACGGCATGTGCCGCGTTATATGCCTGATCGGCAGTGACGAGAGAGAAGACAACAGACGCTCCCTTCAGCACATCCGCAAGGCTTTCCTCTCCCACAACCTGATGGCGTGCATAGTCTTCGCGCTTTGCTGACACAATACATTTATCCGAGTCCTGCGTCTTGACATCAAAGGCATGCAGAGGCAACTCACCGTTTTTCTGCCATCCTTTGACAAAGGCCATAGCTGCCTCCCCAAACCCAACGAAGGCAATCCGATAATTTTCCTGCATTGTCAGCATTCCGATCCTTTACTGCGCATTTTGCTTTTCCTACCCTTCCAGAATGATTGCAGGAAATTAAAAAGGTAGGGCCCCTCATTCAATTATTGAATAATTGAATGAGGGGCTATGTCAGTTCGCACCCCGCCACGCGAAGGGCCTCGACTAATTCCGCCTGTGTAGTAGTCGGATGCCAATCCTGCCTGGTCGTCAGTCCAATGGGACGGCGAGTATCGCCAAGATCAAAGGAGAGCGGCACCAACAATCCCTGTTCCCGCTCGTGCCTGGTCTGATGCGCAGAGAGAATTGTAATCCGATCACTGTGCATCAGCAGGCCTCTGATCAAAACAAGAGAACTCGCTTCTATCAGGCCCTCAGGAAGGGGATGCCGACGTTTTGAAAAGAGATCCTCAAACTTGATGCGTGTCGGGGAACCTTCACGCGGTGTAATCCAGGGATAGCTGGCTAAGTCTTCTATCGTGATCTTTTTCTTTTGCGTCACCGGATGGCCCGCACGAACGATCAAAGCCAGTTCATCTTCGAACACGGCCTCCTCGACCACGTCATCTATCGGCGGCGGATTGCGTAGCGCACCAATCAGAATATCTATCTCGCTGTAGCGCAAGCCGTGCAACAAATCTTCATATCGGCCATCAACAACACTGATTTTAACACCGGGACGCTTCTCTAAAATCCGGTTTATGGCCGTCGGCAGAATATACGTCCGCGCAAGTGGCATCGTTCCAATAACAATGCGCCCGCTATCAATTCCCTTATATTCCTCAATTTCCATATAGCCTTGTGTAAGCTCAGCAAAAGCGAGCTTGGCGTAGCGCGCGCAAACCTCCGCCGCGGGTGTTAGTTCAATCCCCTGACCGGTTTTGCGAAACAGAACCATTCCTGAAAGGCGTTCAAGATCTCGCGCCGCGCGATAGAGGGACGGTTGAGAAATTCCAACGAGTTTTGCCGCGAGACTGAAATTGCCTGTCTTCGCAATCGCGATCAACGCCCGCAGTTGAACACCGGAAACAAGCTGATCCAAGTTGTCGAAGCCGCTGCCGGCTTTAACTTGGGCAATGCGCCGCGATTCTTCAATTCCGATACGGATAAATTCCTGAGCACGTTTCGCCCGCTCCAGAAATAGCTTGCCGGCATCAGTGATAAAAACGCCGTCCGTCCGGCGGGTGAAGAGTTCAATCTCCAGCGCATGCTCGATCTTTGCAATCGCCTGCGTGATTGCGGGCTGCGAGAGAAACACCTCTTCCGACGCACGGCTTATACTCTGATGTGCCGCAACCACGCAGAAGGCGCGCAAGTGCCGCAGATTTGGGGCCATATTATCCATGTCGTCGCAATGTTTCCCTCATGACGCATCAGGCTATAGGAAAAAATTATATCACGAATGTGAATTTGAAATAGAAAATTCGCGTCAACAGGAAGATGGTACAAAGAGAAGTAAAAGAACGATCGCACAAACGGTTCGCAAACGAGGAACGGAGAATGTCAGAAGATAAAACGGCCCTTGTCATCAGCGCCCATGCCGCTGATTTTGTCTGGCGATGCGCAGGCGCCATCGCCCTGCATGAGGAAAAGGGCTATGATGTGACGATAGCTTGCCTCTCTTTTGGCGAGCGCGGGGAAAGCGCAAAGCTCTGGAAGCAGGAAGGCGGCACCACGCTTGAAGCAGTGAAGAAGGCACGCCGGATAGAAGCGGAGAACGCCGCCAAGTCGCTTGACGCCCATGATATTGTGTTTTTTGACCTTGGCGATTATCCGCTGGAAGTAACGCGCGATGACAAGTTCAAGCTTGTCGACCTCATCCGCAAGGTTCAACCGAATTTCATGCTAAGCCATTCGCAGTATGATCCTTATAATACGGACCACAGCTTTGCCACGACGCTGGCCATGGAATGTCGCATGATCGCGCAGGCCTGGGGCCATAATCCGGGTGAGAAAGTTCTCGGCGCACCGCAGCTTTATCTCTTCGAACCACACCAGACCGAGCAAATGGGATGGAAACCCGATGTCTTCCTCGATATTACCTCGGTCTGGGACAAGAAGCGCGCCGCCATCGAATGTATGCAAGGTCAGGAGCATCTTTGGGACTTCTACACGAATGTCGCCGAAAACCGTGGCAACCACTTCCGGCGCAACTCCGGAGGTCAGGCGGGCGGGCGATCGGCGCGATATGCGGAAGGGTTTCAGTCGATCTATCCGCGTACCGTGGATGAACTCTGATGAGTGTCGTTGTTCAGAATATAGAGCGGGCTGACCCCGATGTTGTCACACGGCTTGGAAAATGTGGCGTTGCCACTGTTCATGAGGCACAAGGAAGAAAGGGATTACTCGCTTCCTATATGCGGCCGATTTATTCCGGCGCATCTATTGGCGCCTCGGCTGTTACTATCTCTGCTCCTCCTGCTGACAACTGGATGGTTCATGTCGCGATTGAGCAGGTGGAGCAGGGTGATACTCTGGTTCTCGCGCCCACCTCCCCGTCAGATGCCGGCTATTTTGGTGACCTTCTGGCCACATCGATGCAGGCAAGGGGCGGCGGTGGGTTGATCATCGATGCAGGCGTTCGGGATATACGCGACCTGACCGCGATGGGTTTCCCGGTCTGGTCGAAGGCAATCTGTGCAGAGGGGACTGTGAAGGAAACCCTAGGGTCCGTTAATATTCCCGTCGTATGTGCGGGCGAACTCATCAATCCTGGCGATGTAATTGTCGCGGATGATGATGGGGTCTGCGTTGTCCGGCGAGAGGAAGCCGCCGATGTGGCCGACAAGGCGGAAGCGCGTATCGCCAATGAAGAAGAACAACGCCAGCGCCTCGCGGCT
>CALEMG010000249.1 GCA_937910835.1 uncultured Alphaproteobacteria bacterium
GTCGGGCCAACTAGAGGAGGTGACGTCGGCCGCTCTTGCCTTTATTGCGTTCCTAGAGGCGGAAGTAACTCAAGAGAATGGAATTAGATGGGCGCTTGTTCCTTTTGGGAATGCTGTCGTGAATGTGGCCCCGCATGATGACTGGGTGGAGACGAGCAGCTGGCCCGTCAATATCCCGCCGAATGTGCCCGGAACAACGGAATGGGTAGGAAATCTTGCAGAGGATCGTTGGTGCGTCGGGCCCCGCAGCGGAGTGGCGGGAGAGGATGATACACCGCCTGCATCTGTGGCCTTTCCCCTTGTCCTTACCTTGGACTCTGAAATCGACGCAGGAACGGGTCTGCCGCACTTCACCAACATCACGACAGAGGATTGCCGCGAGGATCGGATATTAGGTCTGACAGACAACCTCACTATTTCCGCAGCACTTGCGTCCCTCGACGGGAATGGAGAGGCTACTTATGGGCGGGGGATGCTCTGGGCGGAGCGGACATTATCTCCGCTCTGGCAGGGATTATGGAACGGCAATGCCGCCTTGCCGGCGGCATATGAAGACGAGACAATAGAGAACATCGCGGTCCTTGTTGTCGGTTCAAGCGCCGCGGATGCAGCAGAGGATACCCGGCTTTCCAACACTTGCGCGCGGATGAAGCAGAATAATATCACGCTCTATGTGATTGATTATCTTGCGCCTTTGGCCACGTCCTCATTACTGAGGGCTTGTGCGACGACGGAGGGGCATTACTATCGTGTGACGGAAGCGACGAGCCTGCAAAGCGCTTTTTTTTCAATCGCGAAGTTCATGACGGTTATTCGTTTTGCGGGCTAGTCAGGCCAACCATCGGGCGCGATAAAAAGATGGCCTAAGGAGGTGAGGGCATCCGCACCGTCATACCGCAATAGATGGACGAGGTACGGCATGCGCTGTTCCTCAACCGCTTGATCGACTGCGCTTGCTAATGTGGAAATCTTCCCGGCCGTGGCTTCGTCCCGATAAAAGTAAGGAGTGAGCCAGCGTTTTTTCTCAAGAATAAGGAAATGGTCGAAGTCGGGCAATGGGGTTTCTGTTAGATGATTTCTGCACTGCCATACGCCGCTCAGGCCATGCCTTGAAATTCTATCCGGTATGGATTGCGACTGATCGCCTACTGCCGGATAGAAAAGGCAACCCTTGACCCAAGGATGAGATGTTATGTTGTCGATTCCAAGAGAATTGAGCACAGCGACGGTCTCTGCGTGGGTAGGAAGTAAAAGTTGATGCCCATAGAGCCGGTCGAGTTTTCTCTTGAGGGTATCCTTCTGCATCGGTCCAACAAAGTCCGCTTCCTCCGATGGTGATCCGATATTGAGGTAAAATTTGATTGATAGCTCCCAATGCCAGGCGTTTCCCTCATAAAAGAAGGCGAGGTCAATCTCGCCGAGGGTGCGCTTTTCTCGGAAGATAGGAATATTGCTGCCAATCAGCCGAACGGAAGGTAAATTGGCGAGCCAGAAAATAACCAGCTGCTCGAAATATCGGCCAAGGTTAAGACGCGGCGTGGCGGCAAGATGCGCTATCAGAGGCTTCGGATCGGCTTGCAGACGTGCGAGTAACGCCTTTGTCTCTGGGTGGCTGGCAAGATCGGGTGTGGGCGTATCATTTAAAAGGAAAGGGGGGGATATGACCCATTCCGGATCCCGGACGGCGGAGGGGTTTCT
>CALEMG010000250.1 GCA_937910835.1 uncultured Alphaproteobacteria bacterium
GAGCATTGCTGCCCCGGATTCACCGGCTATCAGCTTTTTCAAAGTCGGCCCAACTCCGTTCGCCAGCGGGGTTACTAGCACCAGTCCGGTTACCACCACTCGTCGCATGCGTCACCCACTGTTTGTTTCAGGAAAAGAAGTTCGGGACCCAGGGTCCCGGCCAGTTACGCAGCGTCGATATGCGTGATGGCGTCTTTTACTGTCAGAATTTTTTCAGCGGCATCATCCGGAATTTCAATACCGAATTCTTCTTCAAACGCCATGACAAGTTCGACCGTATCCAGGCTGTCCGCCCCGAGATCGTCGATGAAGCTTGCTTCATCTGTTACTTTGCCTTCATCCACTCCGAGATGCTCAACGACGATTTTTTTAACACGCCCTGCGATATCACTCATATCTGTATCCTTAGAAAATCCGACAGTTCAAAAAGTATGTGCTCATTCCTTACCCCCAAGGTGCCAAAAATTCAAGCACCATTGGCGGTCAATTTGGTGCGGCTTCCTAACATACTTTGATCATCTTGCAAAGAAAACCTCACCATGATTTGTTTTTTATATGGGGGCCATGCCACCGTATTCAAATCATCGCCATGCCGCCGTTCACATGCAGCGTCTGGCCGGTCATATAAGCCGCCTCATCGGAGGAAAGATAGACCACGGCAGCAGAGATATCGGCAGGGTCACCGAGTTTCCCGGCGGGAACCGCCGAAAGAAGCGCATCTTTCTGCGCATCGGGAAGCGCATCCGTCATCGCCGTCTCGATAAAGCCGGGGGCCACGCAATTTACCGTGATGCCGCGCGTCGCGACTTCCTGTGCGAGGGACTTCGACATGCCAATCATCCCCGCCTTGGAGGCCGCATAGTTCATCTGGCCCGGATTGCCCGTTACCCCGACGATGGAGGTAATGCCGATGATCCGCCCGAAGCGCCGCTTCATCATGCCGCGCAGGGCATTGCGCGACAGCTTGAACGCAGCCTTGAGGTTGACATCCATGACGAGATCCCAGTCCTCATCCTTCATCCGCATGGCGAGACCGTCACGGGTGAGACCGGCGTTGTTGACCAGGATATCGACCTGACCCATCGCCTCTTCGGCCTGCTTGATCAGGTTATCGACCGCCGCGTCGTCGGAAAGATTGCAGGGCAGTACATGGACGCGGTCTTTAAGCTCGCTCGCTACGACATTCAACGCATCCTCCCGCGTGCCCGAAAGCGCCACCGTTGCGCCCTGCTTATGCAGGTCCCGCGCAATCGCCGCCCCGAGGCCGCCGGACGCGCCGGTCACCAGCGCGCATTTTCCTGTAAGGTCAAACATTCTTTATTTACTCCCACGTCCCTTAAAGTTTCGCCAAAAAGGCGTCGATATCAGCCGGTGTCCCGACGGCCGAGCCGGTCATCTCGCGATTGATCCGACGGACCATGCCGGTCAGGATCTTGCCCGCGCCAAGCTCCACCAGTTCGGCAACCCCCTGCTCGCCCATATAAAGGACGCTCTCACGCCAGCGCACACGGCCCGTCACCTGCTCCACCAGCAGGCGGCGGATCGTATCGGGATCGCTCACCTCGCTCGCTGTCACATTGGCGACCAGCGGCACGCGCGGCGGCACGATTACAACGTCTTTCAGCCGTTCCGCCATCTCATCGGCGGCCGGCTGCATCAGCGGGCAATGGAACGGCGCGCTCACGGGAAGCAGCATCGCCTTCTTCGCCCCCTTCTCTTTTGCGATCTCGATGGCGACCTCTACCGCGCCCTTATGACCGGAGAGAACCACCTGCCCGTCCGCATTATCATTGGCGGCGGCGACGACTTCACCGGTCGCGGCCTTTTCGCGGGCTTCCGCGACGACTTCCTCGACCGGCTCGATATTAAGCCCCAGAAGAGCGGCCATCGCGCCCACGCCAACCGGCACCGCCTGCTGCATCGCCTGCCCGCGCGCCTTCAGCAATCGCGCGGTATCGGAAAGATTCAGCGCACCTGCTGCCGTCAGGGCGGAATATTCACCGAGGGAATGCCCGCCCACATATTTGACGGTTTTCGCAAAATCCATATTGCCGTCTTTTTCCAGCACGCGAACCACCGCCATGCTGACCGCCATCAGGGCGGGCTGCGCATTTTCGGTCAGGGTCAGCTCCTCGATCGGACCCTCGAACATCAAGCGGGTGAGATTCTGGCCGAGGGCCTCATCCACCTCTTCAAAGACTTCGCGGGCGGCGGCGTGGCTCTGCGCCAACTCCTGCCCCATACCGACGGCCTGGCTGCCCTGGCCGGGAAATACAAATGCACGTGTCATGGTTTTTCGGGTCCAATTCTGATCAAGTTACTCTCACAGTCATATTGCAGCAAAAATTCCTGTCAAGCCTACTTGCATATAGTGGTAAAATCTGTATAGTCCGCCGCCTCAATACTCCTTGCCGACGGAGGTCGGCTAAGTCTGATCGGTTACATGTTGTAACTCCAGACACTAAAGAGCCATAAGGAGCTTTATATATGCCTCTCTATGAGACAGTTATTATTGCGCGTCAGGACATCTCCACCCAGCAGGTGGAAACACTGACCGAATATATGTCCAGCTTTATCACCGATGGTGGCGGATCCGTCGCAAAGGTTGAAAACTGGTTCATTCGCAATCTTGCTTACAAAATCAAGAAAAACCGTAAGGGCCATTACGTTCTCCTCAATCTCGACACACCGGTCGACGCCATGAGGGAAATGGAACGCAACCTGCGTCTCAATGAAGACGTGCTGCGCCACATGACCATCAAGGTCGAAGAGCTGGAAGAAGGCGACAGCGTGATGCTGCAGAGCCGCAGTGCCCGTCCGGATCGTCGTCGTGATTCCGATGATGATGGCTACTATGCGCCCGCCGCAAAAGCCGACGAAGAGGATACTGCCGAAACCAAAACTGACGAAGGGGAAGAATAATGGCTGACGCACAACGCCGCCCGTTTTTCCGCCGCCGCAAAACCTGCCCGTTCACGGGAGACGGTGCGCCGAAGATCGACTATAAAGATGTCAAACTTCTGCAGCGCTATGTATCTGAGCGCGGGAAAATCATGCCAAGCCGGATCACCGCCGTTTCCGCGAAGAAACAGCGCGAACTGGCGACCGCGATCAAACGGGCAAGAAATCTTGCGCTATTGCCGTTTCTGGTAAAATAGAAAGCCGGGGGCGGCGCGGTTTGCCGGCCCTGGATTATAGACAATGGTCAAGGAACTGGTAGTTGCCGTCGCGCTCGGCGTTCTGAACACGGCGCTCGTCATGCTTTCCATCGTTGGGAATGCGGGCGGTACCACGGTAGGGACGGCGCTACAGACCCTGATCTTTTGGATATTGTCACTGGTCCCGCTGTTTGTGTCCGGGCTGGGATTTGGGGTGCGAAGCGCCGTTATCTCCGTCCTCACCAGTGTGGTGGTCGCCGCATTTGCGATCAACATGGACTTCGCGCTTGCCTATGCAGTGATTTCCGGGCTTCCGGGGATCTTTCTGGTCCGGCAGGCGCTGCTCTGGCAGGAGAGTGACGGCGTAAAATACTGGTACCCCGCCGACTATCTGTTGATGTGGTGGGCGGGTATCTGCATCGGACTGACGTTGCTGGCCATGGGCCTGCTCCAATGGGACGATGCGCTGCGGCAGGCGCTGGTCGACGGGTTCGACCAGATGCTGGTGCAGATGACGGAAATACAGGGTGTCGCCCCGGCACTGACCGGCGTTGAATTTGTGGCGATGTTGCCGCAGTTTATGGGCCCGATGTGGGGAATGTTTATTCTGTTGAGCGGGTGTTTGGCCCAAGGGCTGCTGGTCCGCTTCAACAGGAACCTCCGGCCGACACCGGAACTGACGAAGATGGCGCTGCCCAACTGGTTGGCGCTGGCTTTCATCGGAGCGACGGTAGTAAGCGTCCTGCTGGATGCGACCGTCCCGCTGCTGGGGGCTGTAGTGATCACGCTGGAGATACTGTTCTTCCTGCAGGGAATGGCGGTTATCCATGTGGTGTCGCATAGGTGGAACGGCCGCCCGTTTATTCTGGGCGCAATCTATGTGGCGACGGTTATGATGTTATGGCTGGTCCTGATAATCGCGATATTGGGGCTGATGGAAAATTGGGTCGGGTTCAGGCGCCGCTTTGCGCCCGCCCCCCGCCAGGAGGAAGACTGATGGAAGTAGTATTACTGGAAAGAGTTGAGAAACTCGGTCAAATGGGTGACGTCGTTTCGGTCAAGAACGGCTATGCCCGCAATTACCTGTTGCCGCAGAAAAAGGCGCTCCGGGCGAGCAAGGAAAATCTCTCGGTTTTCGAAGCCCAGCGGGCTCAGCTCGAAGCAGAAAACCTGAAACGCCGTGAAGAAGCGGAAAAAGTCGGTGAGAAGCTCGACGGCGAGGCCGTTGTCCTGATCCGTGCGGCTTCCGAATCCCAGCAGCTTTACGGCTCTGTCAGCACGCAGGATATCGCCAAGGCGGTTACCGAAGCCGGCTTGACCGTAAACCGCAAGCAGATCGAGCTGGATATGGTCCTGAAAACACTCGGCCTGCATGACATCAAGGTGCGCCTGCATCCGGAAGTCGCTGTCTCGGTCACGGTCAACATTGCCCGTTCACACGAGGAAGCGGAAATTCAGGCACGCGGCGAATCTGTTGAGGAAGCTGCCGAAGCCAAGCTCGATGGCCGCGACGAAGCCGTCGTCAATGTCTTTGAATCCACCGCCGATGTGGATGTTGAGGAACTTGAGCAGGTTGCCGCCGGTGTTGATGTTGATGCCGAGACGGAAGAAACCAAGGACGACGCGTAAGCCGCCTCCCCTTTTTACGACACTGAAAAAACGGTGCCATTCCGGCGCCGTTTTTTTATCCCCAAAGTTCACAGGCTGTGAATAATCCTTATCCACAGCTTTTTTGAAAACGATCTTTCCGCGCGCGTTCGAAAGTATGCTAATATCTTCCCATGGAAACCGTATCGCTTAACGACGACCGTCCTGACGAGGATAAATCCGGCCCGGGCTATCGCACGGCCCCGCATAATATTGAGGCGGAGCAGGATCTGCTCGGCGCGATCCTCGTTAATAACGATGCGGCGGCGAAGGTCTCGGGCTTCCTGAAGCCGGAACATTTCGCCGAGGATGTCCACCGGCGCATTTACGATGCCGCCACCTTGCTGATCGAGCGCGGGGAAATCGCCGATCCGGTCACGCTCAAATCCTATTTCGACCGCGACGAAGGCCTCGCCGATATCGGCGGTTCGCAATATCTCGCCCGCCTCGCCGCCTCAGCCACCACCATTATCAACGCGGAGAATTATGGCCGGCTGATCTATGATCTTGCCATGCGGCGGGAGCTAATCCTGCTGGGCGAAGACATTGTCAACACCGCCTATGATTCGGAACTGGAGGAAACCTCCCAGTCGCAGATCGAGAATGCGGAGCAGAGACTCTTCTCCCTCGCCGAGAATGGAGCGCATGAAGGCGCACTGATGCCCATCCGCCTTGCGGTGGACGAAGCGCTGAAATCCATTGAGGAGGCCTTCCAGCGTGACGGCAATATTGTCGGCGTGACGACGGGCCTGAAAGACATGGACGGCAAGCTCGGCGGCCTGCATAAGTCTGACCTTCTCATCCTCGCCGGGCGCCCGTCCATGGGGAAAACCTCACTGGCCACCAATATCGCCTATAACGCGGCGAAGGCCTATCACGCGAGCGGAGGTCAGGAAGGCGCGGTTGTCGGTTTCTTCTCCCTTGAAATGTCCGCCGAGCAGTTGGTTGGCCGTGTCCTTGCGGAGGCAACCGAGATCAGCTCCGAAAAGCTCCGCCGCGGCGATCTCACCGATGACGAGTTTGCCAACAGGCTGGTACCGGAAACGGCAAGGCTGTCGGAACTGCCGCTTTATATCGACGATACGCCTGCACTTTCGATCGCGGCGCTTCGGACCCGTGCGCGGCGGTTGAAGCGCAGCCACGGCCTCGGCCTGGTCGTGGTTGACTATCTACAGCTGATGAAGGGTTCCGGTCGCCGCTCTGATAACCGGGTTCAGGAAATCTCCGAGGTGACGCAGGGGCTCAAAGCCATCGCCAAGGAACTCGATATCCCCGTGATTGCGCTCTCGCAGCTCTCAAGACAGGTCGAGAACCGGGATGACAAGCGCCCGCAGCTTTCGGACTTGCGTGAATCCGGCTCAATCGAGCAGGACGCCGACGTGGTTATGTTCGTCTATCGCGAAGGCTATTACGAGGAACGCAAAGCGCCGTCGGAAGGCACGCCCGAGCATGCCGACTGGCAGGAACGTATGGCGCGCCTGCATAACCTCGCGGAAGTCATCGTCGGTAAGCAGCGTCATGGCCCGATCGGCATCATCAAGCTGCATTTCAAGCCCGAATTCACCCGCTTTGGCGACTATATCTCCGACGAATACCTGCCGGAACATCATTAAGCGGAGACGATAGTAGATGGAGCGTAAACTGGCGGGAGCGCATCTGACGATCGACCTTGCAGCGCTAAAAGAAAACTATCGCCTGCTGCGAGACAAAGCCGCACCTGCCGAATGCGCGGCATCGGTCAAGGCGAACGCCTACGGCCTCGGGATTGAGCATGTCGGCCCGGCCCTCTATGCCGCCGGATGCCGCCGCTTTTTCGTCGCCCTGCCCGGCGAAGGCGTCACGCTCCGTGCCCTTCTCCCCGACGCGACCATCCATATTCTGGGCGGGATCCTGCCCGAGACCGAGGAGGTCTATGTCGCGCATAATCTGGTGCCGGTCCTCAACTCCCTCCATGACATCCGGCAATGGGCGGCGTATGCGACAGACCATGGGCCGCTTCACGCGCTTCTCCATCTCGATACGGGGATAACCCGCCTTGGCCTGCTGGAAGCGGAAATACGGGAGCTGGCGGCAACGCCGGAGCTACTGGAAAACATCAAGATCGATTTCGTGATGAGCCATTTGGCCTGCGCCGATATGCCCGATAATCCGATGAACCGCGAACAGCTTGAAAAGCTTCATTTTTTCCGCTCCATCCTGCCCGAAGCCTTGCGCGAGACGCCCGTCTCCTTCGCCAATTCCGCCGGGATATTTCTGGGCGCCGATTTTCATTTCGATATGGTCCGCCCCGGCATCGCGCTTTTTGGCGGCAACCCTCATGCGGACATGCCCAATCCGATGCATGAAGTGGTGCGGTTACGCGGGCGCATCCTGCAGGTGCAGGACGTTGACAGCGAATTTCCCGTTGGTTATGGTGCGACATTCCGAACTGAAGGATCAAGCCGGATTGCAACCGTTTCGGTGGGCTACGCAGACGGCTATTTTCGCGCCCTGGGTAATAAGGCTGAATGTGCGGTTAAGAATGTCAAGGTTCCAGTAGTAGGGCGCGTTTCCATGGATATAATCACCATCGATGTCAGCATGATTCCCGCGGGCGATGTCACGCCCGGCACCTTTGTCGATCTGATCGGCGGTGCGGTCCCGCTTGACGAGGTGGCAACCCATGCAGAGACGATCCCATACGAAATCCTGACCTCGCTCGGCAGCCGCTTTTATCGTGAATATCTGGACGCGGCGGTCTAGGGAATGGAAAAGAACTTTCTAGCCACAATCGGGCGGGTCTTCATCTCCTTTATGGCGGCAGTTGGACGGATTGCCATCTTCACCACCCATAGTCTGCGCCATTGCATCGTGCCGCCCTATTATCTCCGCCTGCTTGGCAAGCAGATGATGGATATCGGCTATTACTCACTCCCCGTGGTCGGGATGACGGCGCTGTTTACCGGCATGGTGCTGGCGCTTCAGATTTATGTCGGCTCCTCGCGTTTTAACGCCGAGAGTGCGGTTGCAACGATCGTTGTCATCGGTCTCACGCGCGAACTTGCTCCGGTTTTGAGTGGTCTGATGATCGCCGGGCGGGTCGGCGCGGCCATCGCCGCCGAGATCGGCACCATGCGGGTGACCGAACAGATCGACGCCCTCGTCACGCTTTCCACTAATCCGTTCAAATATCTCGTCGCACCGCGGCTGATCGCCGGGCTGGTAACGCTCCCCTTCCTCGTGCTGGTCGGCGATATCATCGGCGTCTCGGGCGGCTTCCTCGTGGCGACGGAGAAACTTGGCTTCAATGCCGGCAACTATCTCAATAACACTTTCGAGTTTCTGGAGATGCGGGACGTGATCTCCGGCCTGATCAAGGCGGGCGTGTTCGGCTTTATCGTCGCGCTGATGGGCTGCTATCATGGCTTTAACTCGACCGGCGGCGCGCAAGGCGTGGGTAAGGCGACGACGAACGCGGTGGTCTCCTCCTTCGTGCTGATCCTTATCAGCGACTATTTCCTCACCGTCCTGCTCATTGATTAAGATCATGACAGAAGTTCCCAAAATCGAGCTTCGCAATGTCTGCAAGGCCTTCGGTAAGAAAGTCATTCTCGATAACCTCAATCTCTCCATCGCCAAGGGGGAATCGCTGGTTGTCATCGGCGGCTCGGGCACCGGGAAATCGGTCATGCTGAAATGCATTCTCGGGCTCTTGAAACCCGAAAGCGGCGAGATCCTCATCGACGGGGAGGATATCACCAATTCCAGCGGCCATAAGCGCGAGCAGATTTTGCTCAAAACCGGGATGCTGTTCCAGTACGCCGCCCTGTTCGACAGCCTGACCGTGTGGGAGAATGTCGCCTTCGGCCTGATCCAGGCACATGGCATGAAGCGCAAAGAGGCAAAGGACATCGCCATCCAGAAACTCGCCCTCGTCGGGCTTGCCGCCGATCTTGCGACCACGCGCCCGGCGGAGCTT
>CALEMG010000251.1 GCA_937910835.1 uncultured Alphaproteobacteria bacterium
AATTCCTTCGCGCAAAGCCCCCGTACACCTCCAGCACTGCGCGTGCTGGCTTATCATATGTGATGATATCGAGCGAATGGGGCTCCGTCTCTTCCTCAATGTAAAGAATTTTTCCAGCTGCATCCACAAAGAACATGTCGAGAGAGATTTCAGTATTTTTCATCCACATGGTAATCGGTCGCGTCTCTCGAAAATCAAAAAGCATACCCGTATTTGCCGGAAGTTGCTTCACATGCATCAGGCCCTTGCTGCGCTCGGCTCCATCATCTGCGACCTCTACATCCAATTCGATTGCCTGATCCGCCGTTTTTATGACAAGACGTTCCGCGAACGCCAATCGGCCCTGCCCGAAAATCGAGAATATGAGAATCAGAAAAAGCAGCCCGGCGATAAATTTTTGAGACACGGCCATCATAGGGGAGAATAATCCTTTGCCTGCAACCAAGATTTCACTATATTGAACCCTCCTCGGGGGGAGCCAATAAGGCTGAGAGGTTCCAATCAATGGGACGCCCCCGATTACCTGATCAGGTTAATACCTGCGAAGGAACGAGATATCAATGGAACCCGACGATCCAACCCATTCCGATATAACGGAATCTATGCCCGATATCCTGTGTGATCAAGGCAAGATCGGCATTGGCGTGCATCTCTCTCTGGGCAGACTGGTCTTCGATGGGGAGACGATTCTCAGCGATCTCGACCTCGAACTCGAACCGGGAAAAATCACCTGCTTGCTCGGGCCGAGCGGTGTCGGCAAAAGCAGTATCCTTAAAATCCTGGCAGGCTTTATTCCCCTTCCCGCCAATAGCCGCATTACCGCGAGCGATGATAAAAATTTAGCCGGGCGGCGTTCCTATATGGATCAGAAAGACCTCCTGCTGCCCTGGGCCTCGGTTATTGACAATCTTTTGATCGGCAACCGCTTGCGCGGCGAGCCGCCGGATGATGCGCGCGCAAATATGCTAATCCAGCAGGTCGGGCTGGAGAAATGGCGCGACAGCCGCCCTGCCACCCTGTCTGGCGGGACGCGCCAGCGCGTCGCTCTCGCCCGCACCCTGATGGAAGGGAGCCCGGTTCTTTTGATGGATGAGCCGTTCTCCGCTTTGGACGCCATCACGAGATTTCGCCTGCAGGATCTGGCGGCGCGGCTGCTTTCCGGCAAAACAGTGCTGTTAATCACCCATGATCCGATGGAAGCGCTACGCCTCGGCGATGTTATATATGTGCTCGCGGGTCATCCCGCCTACCTGTCGGAAGCGATCAGGCCGGAGAAAGACATCCCGCGCGATCCTTCGGACAGCGCCTTCACACAACATTACTCCGCGATCATGACACGCCTCGCCGGGGAAGCGGAGGAGGCGCCATGAAAATGCTGCGCGCCGTGACTACCTTGGTCGGTCTCCTGCTGATATGGGGAATAATCACTGCTCTACTGGGCCTGCCAAAATTTATGCTCCCCTCCCCGCTGATTGTAGGGCAGGCACTTCTCAATCACGCCGGGCTGATTGCGGAAAACGCCCTGACGACCGCAATCGAGATTTCCCTCGGTCTAGTACTTGGCGTCCTGTTTGGAATGATCTCCGCCCTGTTGATTTCCGCCTACCGGCCCGTCAAGCAATGGGTCTTCCCACTACTGATTGCCAGTCAGGCAATCCCTGTCTTTGCCATTGCCCCGCTCTTGGTGCTTTGGTTGGGCTTTGGCATGGCACCAAAAATCGTGATGAGCCTGCTGATTATCTATTTTCCGGTGACAGTCGGCTTTCTTGACGGCCTCAACCGGACCGAGCCAGCCTGGCTAAACCTCGCTGGCCTTTTACAGCAATCCGGCAACAGCGGGCGGTTTCGAAAACTCATTAATCTCTATCGATATATCAAGATCCCCTTCGCGCTGCCGTCCCTTGCCTCTGGTATTCGGGTGGCCGCCGCAATTGCACCAATCGGAGCGATCGTCGGTGAATGGGTCGGCGCCTCCTCCGGGCTCGGCTATTTGATGCTGCATGCCAATGCCCGTGTGCAAACAGACCTTATGTTCGCAAGCCTGCTGGTCCTGACCGCCATGGCGCTCCTGCTCTATTATTTGATCGACGCGTTGCTTCTACGCGCCCTGCCCTGGCTTTCAACTGAAGCAAGCAAACCAACCCAATAGTGGAGTTTTAGATGAAAAGACGGATTTTGTTACCTCTCATAGCTGCCTTGATGGTTCAGGGGACGGCCGCACACGCGGCGGAGAAGCTTACGGTTCTGCTCGATTGGTTCGTGAACCCGGACCATGCCACATTGATAGTTGCCGAAGAGAAAGGCTTTTTTGAAAAACATGGGCTGGAGGTGGAGATGATTGCCCCCGCCGACCCGAGCGCGCCGCCAAAACTTGTCGCTGCCGGGAAAGCCGATCTCGCCATTTCCTATCAGCCGCAATTGCATATGCAGGTGGCGGAAGGCCTGCCGGTCAAGCGGATCGCAACATTGATTGCCACACCACTTAACAGCCTTGTCGTGCTGAAAGACGGGCCAATCAAATCCCTCGCCGATCTGAAGGGCAAGAAAATCGGCTACTCCGTCGGTGGGTTTGAGACGGCGCTGCTAACGGCCATGCTCGCGCCGCACAACATCACTGCGGATGACGTAACAATGATCAACGTCAATTTCTCCTTGTCACCCAGCCTGCTCTCCGGCCAGGTCGACGCGGTGATCGGCGCTTTTCGCAATTTTGAGCTTAACCAGATGGATATTGAAGGTCATCCCGGCCGCGCCTTCTATCCCGAAGAGGAAGGCGTTCCGGCATATGACGAGTTGATCGTTATTGCGCATTCGGACAAGCTTGACAATCCGCGCTTCAAGTCATTTGTCGATGCGTTGGAAGAGGCCACGCAATATCTGATTAATCACCCGGATGAAAGCTGGAAGCTATTTATCAAAAACCACAAGGAGCTGGATGATGAATTAAACCGGCGCGCATGGGCCGATACGCTGCCACGTTTCGCGCTGCGCCCGGCGGCGCTTGACGTTGGGCGATATGACAGATTTTCCGCCTTCATGAAGGCGCAAGGACTGATCAAGGAAACAAAAAGCGCGGACAGCTACGCCGTCGTCCTCAACTAGCGAAAACTCCGAAAGGAAAAGATGTACCGTCCGGAATGCCTATTCCGGACGTTC
>CALEMG010000252.1 GCA_937910835.1 uncultured Alphaproteobacteria bacterium
GTATATAACCATTCTCTAGACTATTTTTTTGACGGCCGTATGGATCGGTAAATGGCACGAACGAAATGCTTTAATCGCGATGAGGCGCTGGAAAAAGCCATGCAGGCTTTTTGGGCCAAGGGCTACGAAGCGACCTCCGTTCAGGATCTGGTTGACTGCATGGGCATCAACCGGGGCAGCCTCTATGATACCTTTGGCGACAAGCATCAGCTTTTCTTGGAGGCACTTGATCAGTACGGTACCGGGGCGCTGTTGCGCACGGATGTCTTGCGTCAGGATGGTGATGCGCGCGAAATCCTCTCCAAGTTTATGTATGTCTTTATGCAGAAACAGGTGATGGATCCGAAACGGCGGGGCTGTTTCATGACCAATGCCGCGGTAGAGCTTTGCTCCCGCGACGATGAATGCGCAGATCGAGTGCGCGTCTTCTTCGAAGATATGGAGGATGCGCTGGGTGAGTTGATCGCCCGTGGACAAGCCGAAGGTGTAATCAAGACGAAACGCGATCCTGCCAGTCTCGCCGGTTTTTTTGTTGGTGTGATGCAGGGTATGCGCGTCGTTGGCAAGGTTACTCCGGATGAGAAAGTTCTTGGCCCCATGGTGGATGTGGCGCTGACTGTTCTGGACGGAGAATGACCGATCTCGGCATTGATCTCTGGGGCGCGGCCTTTCAGGCGGTCTCATTCCTCTGCCTTATGGCAATTCCCTGGACGGATGGCAAGGTCCGATTGCTCGTGGCCTTGGCTGCGGGGGCAGGGCTTCTCTCCATACTCGCCTTCCAGTTCTATATCGGCGTTGAAAAGCATGACTACGGTCTGGGCATGGACCTGATGATGGTCACCGTTCTCAATGCCATCCTTTACTTTGCGATCAGCTGGGGGGTGGAGCGCGTGTTTCGCCTGTTTCTTCTCAAGCGTAAGAAAGATCGATCGCCCCCGCCCTCATGACCCGGCTATGACATGATTGATGAGGGCTTTGGCTTCGGGGCTGTCCCATTCCGCCGGTCCAACAAGGCGACCGACTTCTTCTCCCTCTGCATTTAGCAGAATGCTTGCGGGCAGGCCGAAAACGCCAGAGCTACGCCCCGATTTGACCGTTTTATCGTTGAGCGCGGCAAGATTCCGGAGGCCTAATTTTTCAAAGAAACCTGTGACCTTCTCCATCCCTTGCAGGTCCTGTCCGATGGCGAGTACTTCGAAATCATCGCTACCAAGCTCTCCTTGCAGGCGGTCAAGGCTTGGCATTTCCTTGCGGCAGGGCGCGCACCATGTCGCCCAGAAATTCACAAGAACGACCTTTCCCTGATAATCCGAGATTCGCTCTTCCTCCCCTGCGGCGTTCAGGAAGATGAAATCCTTGAACGGGCGCGGCGTCTCATTAGGGGCAAAATTCTGCATTTCTCCGGTCAGGAGCGTGCTCATATTTTCAGAGAAAGCTGTTGATGTTCCCGCCACAAGCCCTGTAAATGTAAGCAAGAACAGCAGGCCTGTGAAATTCATGGGTTTTGTCATCATATTTTTAGACGTCCAATTGTTACAAAGCGAGCCCGAAAATGAGCGCAAACGAGCTTTGGGGTGGCAGATTTGCCAAAGGCCCCGCCGAAATTATGGAACGGATCAATGCCTCCATTGACTTTGACCGTCGGCTCTATGCCCAGGATATAATGGGTTCGATGGCGCATTCCAGTATGTTAATGGCCTGCAATATCATTTCGGAGGAAGATGGTAAAAAGATTCAGGACGGGTTGCAGACAATTCTTCGTGAGATCGAGGCGGGGAATTTCAAGACCGATCCCGCACTTGAGGATATCCACATGCATGTGGAAGCGCGCCTGCGCGTGCTGATCGGTGATGCGGCCGGGCGGCTTCATACGGGACGGTCGCGTAATGATCAGGTGGCGACGGATTTCCGGCTCTGGGTGCGCGATACCATGGATCATCTGGACGGAGAGCTAGCTGACCTAGTGGACGCGCTGCTCGATCAGGCCGAGGCTGAGGCGGATACCGTGATGCCGGGCTTCACCCACTTGCAGGCGGCCCAGCCGGTCACCTTCGGTCATCATATGCTTGCCTATGTGGAGATGTTCGCGCGCGATCGCGGGCGGCTCGCAGATGCGCGCGCGCGCCTGAACGAGAGTCCACTGGGCTCGGCGGCGCTGGCCGGGACCTCCTTTCCCATTGACCGGGAGATGACGGCGAACGCGCTTGGCTTCGACCGGCCGACAGCCAACTCGCTCGACGGGGTATCGGATCGGGACTTCGCGTTGGAGTTCCTAAGCTTTGCCTCGATCTGTGCGATGCATCTTTCGCGTCTTGCCGAAGAGATCGTCATTTGGTCGAGTGCGCAGTTCCGTTTCGTTGAATGTTCCGATAGCTTCTCGACCGGCTCTTCCATCATGCCGCAGAAGAAAAACCCGGACGCGGCGGAGCTGATCCGCGGCAAGGCGGGCCGGAGCGCGGGCGCCTTTACTTCTCTCCTGATGATGATGAAGGGTCTGCCCATGACCTATGGCAAGGACATGCAGGAAGATAAGGAGCCGGTTTTCGATGCCGCCGATAATCTCCAGCTCTGTCTGGCCGCCATGAGTGGGATGGTCCGTGACATCAAGGTCAATGGAGAGATCATGACGGCGGCCTCTGGCGCGGGCTTTACCACGGCAACCGATCTTGCCGACTGGCTGGTGCAGCAACTCGACATGCCCTTCCGTCAGGCCCATCATGTAACGGGCGCTCTTGTAAAGCTCGCCGAAGAGAACACATGTGGACTTGAGGATTTATCTCTCGCCCAGATGCAATCGGTCGAGAGCGGCATTACGGATGATATATATAAGGTGCTCGGCGTCCAGAATTCGGTTGCCAGCCGTGTGAGCTATGGCGGCACAGCGCCATCCCGAGTGCGGGAGCAAATCATGCGCTGGCGCGAAAAACGGACTGAAGAAGGGGACGGAAAATGAAACGCTTGCTTACTGGGGCCGTCTTGATGGTGGTGACACTCGGATTGCTTTCGGCCTGTGGCGTGAAAAGTCCGCCTAAATATTCACCGGATACTCAAAAGTCCGAACAGAAGAAAAGCTAGTTATAGAAAAGATTGCCGACATATGGATCATTTCACCTATAAAAATGGCGAGCTCCATGCTGAGGATGTCGCCCTCAGCACCATTGCCGAAACCGTGGGCACACCCTTTTATTGTTATTCCACCGCAACCTTGGAGCGGCACTACAAGGTTTTCTCCGGTGCATTTGACGGCGCGAATGCGCTTGTCTGTTATGCGCTGAAAGCGAATTCAAACCAGGCGGTGATCCGCACTCTTGCGGATCTTGGCTCCGGCGCGGATGTCGTCTCCGAAGGGGAGCTTCGCCGTGCACTGGACGCCGGTATTCCGCCTGAGAAAATCGTGTTTTCCGGCGTTGGCAAGAAGCCGGAAGAGATGCGTTATGCGCTTGAGGTCGGTATTCACCAGTTCAATGTGGAATCAGAGCCTGAAGTTCGTATCCTGAGTGAGGTAGCGAGCAGTATGGGCGTTAAGGCGCCTATCACCTTCCGCGTCAATCCGGATGTGGATGCGAAAACCCATGCGAAAATCTCTACCGGCAAGGCCGAGAACAAGTTCGGCGTGCCATGGCGGGATGTCTCCCGTATCTATGCCGAGGCGGCGGCCCTGCCCGGGATCGATATCAAGGGTGTGGATGTTCATATCGGATCGCAGTTGACCGATCTTGAGCCCTACAAGAATGCGTTCAACCGGGTACGGGAACTGGTGCAGCAGCTCCGGGGCGAAGGACATGACATCACCCGCGTCGATCTTGGCGGCGGGCTCGGCATTCCCTATGATGCCAATATTCCGCCTGACCCGACGGCCTATGCCGCCGTTGCACTGGAGGCAATTGGTAATCTTGGCTGCCAGATAATCTTTGAACCCGGCCGCCTGATAGTCGGCAATGCGGGCGTTCTGGTGTCCGAGGTGATTTATATGAAGCAGGCGACGAAGCGCAAGTTTGTCATTCTGGATGCAGCGATGAATGACCTGATTCGCCCAGCCATGTATGACGGCTTTCACCAGATCGACCCGATCCGGGAGGACCAGAAGCTTGGGGAATATTCCCCAGCCGATGTAGTGGGCCCAGTCTGCGAAACGGGCGATACCTTTGCCCGGGAACGCGATATGCCGGATCTTGCCGGAGGCGATCTTGTCGCCTTTCGAAGCGCGGGAGCCTATGGCGCGGTGATGGCCTCTACCTATAATACACGGCCCCTTGTGCCTGAAGTTCTGGTGAAGGGCGATCAATATGCAGTGATCAGAGCCCGACCGAGCTTGGAGGAATTGCTGAAACTTGATATACTGCCAAAGTGGCTCGAGGGGTGAATCGAGGATGAATGCAGCGTCGCAACGACACAAGTGACAGAGGATTTGGACTAGGGTTTGAAATCCGTATCCTGCTTGCGAAAGCCAATCTTCTTCTGGAAGGAATTTGGCGACATGGACGGCTGTTTTTTTGTCTCATCGGGTTATTTGTCGGCCTGTCTCTCCTTGATATATGGTCCTTTAGCGCAGGGTGGGTGCATCTTCTTGCATTGATCCTGTTCAGCGGCGCGACCCTTTATAGCCTTTACAAGCTGGTGCAAAACTTGGAAGCGCCGACAAGGAGCCGTGCCCTTCGGTATCTGGAGCGGCGCAACCGACTGGGCCATCGCCCTCTGCAATCTCTTGGCGTGCATTCCGAAGCGGAAAAGATCAATAACACACCATCGAGCGCGATGTGGCGGATCTATCAGAAGTCGTTACGCCAATATTTGCGCGGATTGAAGGTTGGGCCGCCGCGCCTTGATATGGGAATAGAGGATACTTACGGCTTCCGGGCAATTGTGATCCTTCTTTTGGTGGCGGCCTTTGTGATTGCCGGACCTAAATCGCCGGACCGACTTGTTGCGGCTGTCACGCCATCCATCGGCACGCCGTCGGTCCCGGTTGAGGTGACTGCCTGGATTACCCCGCCCGCCTATACCGGTCAGGCGCCCATATTGCTGACCAACTCGAAAAGCGATGAGGAAACGGTGCAGACCTATATCGTGCCGGAGCAAAGCAGCTTTATCGCGAATGTGTTCGGTGGTGATCGTAAGGCGCCTGTCCTGCTGATCGGGGAGGAGCGAGAGGAATTTGCCGCCACGGATGCTCGGAATTTTCAGATCGAGACCAGCTTTGATAAGTCGACCGGCCTGAAAATTGAGAAAGATGGTGACGTCATCGCCAATTGGCAGTTGACGATTATCGCGGACGAGATACCGACAGCGGCGTTTCTCAACAATCCGGAAGTCACCGAAAGGGCCGCCTTCAAACTGCAGTATCAGGCGCTGGATGATTATGGTGTGGAGAGAATTGGCGGCGAGATCACCCGTGATAACAGTGACAAAAAGATCGAGCTTGTGCTGCCAACTCCAGGGCGCGGTTCGAAACAGGTGATCAGTAAAAGTTATCATGATCTGACGGCCCATCCTTGGGCCGGACTTCCGGTTAAGTTGGTTCTCTTTGCGGAAGACCAGGTTGGACAGCGCGGATATTCAGACATCATGCCCTTCACCCTACCGGAGCGACGGTTTACCCATCCGGTCGCCAAGGCGCTGATAGAACAACGCAAGGAGCTGGTCAATGATCCCGTAGGCGGTAAGGAGAATGTCGCGTTTGTCCTTGAAACGCTTGCCAGCTTGCCAGACAGCGTGAATAACGATGTGACGGTTATGTTGGCTCTCTCG
>CALEMG010000253.1 GCA_937910835.1 uncultured Alphaproteobacteria bacterium
CGGCATCCGCGACATCCTCGGGCTGACAGACGGCCTTGAGAGGTACGTCACGGATCAGGCGCTGCTTATAGGCGTCATATTTATCTTCGCCATAGCCCTGCAAGAGCCAACGGGTCTCAATGAAGCCCGGGCAGACGGAATTAACGCGGATCTCCGGCCCCATGGACCGGGCGAGCGCCTTTGTCATGGAGTTCAGCGCGCCCTTGGAGGCGACGTAAGCGATGCTGGACCCATGGCCGTGGGTCCCGGCAACAGAGGAGATCATGACGATCGAGCCCTTGCCGGTTTCTTTCATATAGGGGGCGACAGCCCGGGACATCTGGTACGGGCCGATAGTATTAACGGCATAAATGTCGTGAAAATCCTGTGCGCTGAGGCCGTCGAGATCGCTATGGGCGACGAATTTCGTTCGCCCGGCATTGTTCACGAGTGCATCCAATCGGCCCCATTTATCCATCGCCGCCTTGGCCATGGCACGGCAGTCTTCATCCTTGGAAACGTCGCCCTGAAAGAGAAGGGTTTCGACGCCTTTGGCAGCGCAGGCTGCTTCGGTTTCCTCCGCCTCTTTCAGGCTTTTCGTGTAGTTGATGACGACATTATAGCCCTTATCGGCGAGCGCGATAGCGATCGCGGCACCTGCGCCTGTGGCGGATCCGGTGATGACGGCAACTTTATTGGATGATGGCATAATATTTCCCGTTGTTTTTATTTATATCCGGCTCACAGACTACCCAAGAATGACCGTGACATAAATGAGAAAATATCCGAATGCCGCTATGCCGCTTTTTAGAACGCACCCGTCAGGGCCTTGGCGATGAGAATGCCTCCTACCATTGCGCCGACGAAGGCGAATATCTTCGGGTTGCCATAGGCGAGGGAACTTAAGGCCGGACCGGGGCAAAGACCACCAAGGCCCCAGCCAAGGCCGAAAAGAACGGCGCCGGAGATCAGGTATTTATCAAGATCCGTCTTGGTCGGCAGTTTGAATTCCTTGCCGAAGAAGGGGGAGGGCTGCTTCAGGATATAGCGGAAGCTGATAACGGTAACCAGCACGCCGCCACCCATCACAAAAGCGAGGCTTGGGTCCCAGTTGCCCGTTAGATCCAGAAAGCCGACGACCTTGCTGGGGCTGACCATACCGGAGAGCGCGAGGCCAAAACCAAAGAGAAGGCCGGAAATCAGGCTGATAATATTGAACATGGTTAGCCTCCCACAACGGTGCGCATGACGAAAACGGTGACGACGGCCACGGCCATGAAGCTCATTACCGCGGTCAAGGAGCGCAGTGAAAGGCGACCGAGCCCGCATACACCATGCCCGCTGGTGCAGCCTGCCCCGACATAGGTGCCTGCCCCCACCAGAAGCCCTGCGATGATCAGCAGAACATAATGGGCGTTATCGGACAGCTGATAGGGGTTAGCATTCAGGAACGACATATCTCCGCCGAAGAGAGGATAGGCCGCTGCGCCGACAATCAGTCCGGCAATAAACAGCACCCGCCACAAGGCATCGCCTGATTGCGGCGGAATAAGATAGGATAGAATCCCGCTGATGCCCGCGATGCGACCGGCCATGAGCAGCAATGTTGAGGCAACCCCTAGAATGATGCCGCCAAGCAGGGAGCTGTAGGGCGTAAAATTTTCCATATCAGAAACGTCCTTGATCTAGTCTGTCTTGCAATATAGCGCATAGAGAACGGAAATGATCTGCTTTGCTTCATCCCCGTCAAGAGAATAGTAAATCGTCTGCCCGTCACGTCGGGTTTTAACCAGACCGTCTTTTCTGAGCAGGGCGAGTTGCTGGGAAACGGAAGAAGGTCGCATCTCAAGCTCTTCGGCCAGCTCATTGACCGAGATTTCGTCCTCACTCATCCGACAGAGCATTAAAAGCCGAGTTTCACTCGATAAGGCTTTCATCAAAATGCTGGCCCGGGCCGCAGAATTTTTCATATCTTCAATATACATGCTTGTATAACTACGTATCTATAGATATATTGTCAAGTATGATTAGTGACAACAGAATAAAAAAGCGGCGTTTTGCCGGGGTAGGAGCAAACATGACACCAGATGTAAAAGCATTTTTCCATATACCAACCTTTACAGTCAGCTATGTGGTCTCGGATCCTTCAAGCTCGAAGGCCATCATCATTGATAGTGCGCTGGACTATGACAACAGCTCTGGCCGGACGGCGACGACTGCCGCCGATGAGATTATCAATTATATCAAGGCCCAAAATCTGGATGTGGAGTGGATATTGGAAACCCATGTTCATGCAGACCATCTGACAGCCGCGCCCTATTTGCAGGAAAAACTCGGTGGGACAATTGGGATCGGCGGCGTCGTCAAGACGGTCCAGTCCACCTTCAAGAAGGTCTTCAATTGCGGTGACGATGTGGCCGAGGATGGATCGCAGTTTCAACATTTGTTCAAAGATGGCGAGACGGTTGAGGTTGGCGGCATGACACTGGAAGTGCTGGCAACTCCTGGCCACACTCCGGCCTGCATAACCTATAAGATTGGCGATGCCGTGTTTGTCGGGTATTCGCTGTTCATGCCCGACTTCGGTACGGCCCGTTGTGATTTTCCGGGTGGGGATGCTCGAACACTATACCGTTCGATCCAGAAGATATTTGCCTATCCTCCGGAAACGCGATTGTTTATGTGCCATGACTACGGGCCGAACGGACGGGATTTTGCATGGGAGACAACAGTCGCGGAGCAGCGCGCGGAGAACATCCATATACATGACGGGATCAGTGAAGAGGAGTTCGTTAAAATGCGGACCGAGCGCGATGCGACGCTTTCCATGCCAGTGCTGATTTTGCCGTCCATTCAGGTTAATATGCGTGCCGGTCATTTCCCGGAGGCAGAAAGTAACGGCGTTTCCTATCTGAAGGTGCCGCTCAACGCTCTTTAGCGG
>CALEMG010000254.1 GCA_937910835.1 uncultured Alphaproteobacteria bacterium
CTGAAGATTTTGCGGCCTCTTTCCGACGCCCTGATGCTTAGATATGCGATGGCCTGTTTAGTCATCGTCATGCGTGTCGTGATAAATTCACCTGTAGAGGTCCCGAGCCGATGGCAGAATTTCGCGTAGGCCGTATCCCCTTCCAGGTTGAGATTATAAGCATAGTTCATGACCTGATAATCACCCGGGTACCCGAGTGGCTTCATGTATGCCCTATTCCAGCTCGCGCCGGGCAGTAATTCCGGTGTTAGAACCAATTCCGTATATGTCTTTGTCGCCTCAATTGCCGCCGTGTCATCACCAAGTTCTTTGGTGATCTTTAGGCATTTTTTGGAAATCTCTCTCCAGCGAGCCAAGGCCTTTGTCTCGCAGGCGAGGATAATGTCCTTTATTCGTTCCTCACGCCGGGAATCTTCTGGATTGAGGTCTTTTTCGACCTTATCCAAAACCTTATGAATGGAGCGGAGCATATAGACGGCATCGCCGATTGCTTCTTTGTAAGTTGCCGGAACGAGATGCGATTGATCCGCTAGTCCAACGGTAACCGCTTGTTGGAGGGCGAGATCGTCATGCTGGTCCAGGATTTTCTGTATGTCGAGAAATCCCTTAGTGAGTTCAATGGCGACTTTATGTTGGCTCTCGTGCGGTTCGATACGGCGGATCTTGCCATTTCCAACAAAGATCTCTGTCGTTCCCAGATTCAGCTTGAGTGGAACATCCTTGTTCATCTCCTCAAGCCATGAAAAATTCTGTGGACTGACAAAGCTAATTCCGCTCATGCTGATATCGAATAGATCAAAGGCTTTATCGTCGACCTTAATGACGGGCGAAATGCTACTCATCAGGGTCTTTGCGTTGAATCGTTCTGCGCGATAAAAAACGCGTCTACCCTCACCCCCGGTAAGCTCTTCATAATGTTTCATATTACGCTCACTAAACGATTACTGGACATTTTTTAAATAAGCTACTGGTAGCGCTTGTATTTTGCAACCAGCTAAATTCTAAATTAGCGACAAAATTAAATAACGGACAGTGCGTCATTTGCTTGGCTAAAAAATTAACCATAGACATTAACTATAAGCATTTAAGTACAGTTAACAATTGGTTAAAATTATAATCGTATCTTAAATGGAAATACAACCAGATAACATGCGAATTCTTCGTCGATAAGATAAATACTATATATTGGGGTTTATCGGCGCATATTTAGTTTATTTCCCACAAATTGTGGCGAGCAGTAGCCACCTTCAAGTCGAAAATCAGATGTATGGGGAGAATTTCTGCAAAATTGTCTCATAAAGATCACGCTTGAACGGCACGATTAGGCTCGGTAATTCCGAAAATTCGGCCCATTTCCATTCGGCGAATTCAGGATGATGCGTTTCGATATTAATGTCACTATCCTCTCCGAGATAGCGAAACAGGAACCATTTTTGCTTCTGGCCGCGATATTTTCCCTTCCAGACTTTGCCGATAAGCTTTTCTGGTAAATCATACTTCAACCATTCATCCAAGCGATGG
>CALEMG010000255.1 GCA_937910835.1 uncultured Alphaproteobacteria bacterium
GCTTCGCGCATGGAGTCCGGCATATCCGGTGCCGGGGCTTCTTCGATCACCTTCTGGTGCCGCCTCTGCAAGGAGCAGTCACGCTCGAACAGATGCACTGCATTGCCATGGGAATCAGCGAACACCTGAATTTCGATATGACGCGGCTTGGTCAGGAATTTCTCTATCAGTACGCGGTCATCGCCAAAGGCCGACTTTCCCTCACGCTGTGCGGAAGCCAAAGCCGCCGGGAACTCGCTTGCGGTACTTACACTCCGCATCCCCTTGCCACCGCCGCCCGCGACCGCCTTGATCAGCACCGGATAACCGATTTTTTCAGCTTCTGCGGCCAGCATCTCAGGATCTTGCCCTTCTCCATGGTAGCCGGGCACCACCGGAACCCCAGCCTCAACCATCAGGGCCTTCGCGGCATCTTTCAGCCCCATCGCACGAATTGCATCCGCGGGCGGGCCGATAAAGACAACACCGGCCTTCGCACATTTCTCCGCGAACCCCGCATTTTCGGAGAGAAATCCATAGCCGGGATGAATCGCCTCTGCTCCGGTTTTACACGCAACCTCAAGCAGGGTATCGCCCTTCAGGTAACTCGCCGAGACTTCCGCCGGACCAATCAAGACGGCTTCATCCGCCATCTCGACATGGCGGGCATTGGCGTCCGCCTCGGAATAGACGGCAACCGTCCGGATGCCGAGCTTTGTCGCTGTGGCCATGACCCGGCACGCGATCTCCCCGCGATTTGCAATGAGTATTTTTTTAAACACCGGTTATAAATCCTATCATAGGTTAAATTATATGCCAGTTGGGTTTGCGCTTCTCAAGGAAGGCCTCCACGCCTTCTTTCCCTTCCTCCGTCGCCCGGCGGGTGGCAATGCGTTCCGCTGTGTCCTCAATCAAATCCTGGTTGATGGGACGGTTCGCGACCGCATAGATCAGGTCCTTGGAATCAGCCATGGCGCCCGGCGCATTTTTCATGATCTGCTCCAGCAACTGATCCCGCGCCTCGGCGAGATGATGCACATCCTCAACCACCTCATGCAGCAGGCCGAGACGATGAGCTTCCGCCGCATCAAAAAGTTCCGCCGTCAGGAAATAACGACGACAGGCACGAATACCAATCGCCTCCACCACATACGGCGAGATCACGGAAGGAAGAAGACCAAGCTTCACTTCGGAAAGACAGAATTTAGCGGCCTTTACCCCGATGGCGATATCGCAAGCCGCAACAAGCCCCAGACCACCGCCATAGGCCGCGCCCTGTACCAGCGCGATGGTTGGCTTCGGTATGGCATGGAGGTTTTTCAGCATTCTACCTAATGCAATGCTGTCTTCGCGATTATCCTCATCGGTGAAATGGGCGGCACGCTTCATCCAGTTCAGGTCTGCGCCTGCGCAGTAGCTCTTACCCGCGGCCGCCACGACAACGGCGCGAACACCCTCTTGATGGCCGACATCCTCGAACATGTCGCCGAGGCGTTCGATCAGTTCCTCATCAAAGGCATTGTGCACCTCCGGCCGGTTGAGGGTGATGGTCGCAATGCCATCAGTGGAAAAATGCAATACGGCTGATTCTTCACTCATAAAACTCTCCTACATTCTGAACAGGCCGAACTTTGTCGGCTCGATAGGCGCGTTAAGGGAGGCGGAAATGCCGAGCCCCAGGACCATCCGGCTCTCCGCCGGGTCGACAATACCATCATCCCAAACGCGAGCACTCGCGAAATAGGGATGGCCTTCCTTTTCATATTGCGCCTCGATCGGCGCTTTAAAGGCCGCTTCCTCCTCCGTGCTCCAGCTTTCGCCGCGCGCTTCCATGCCATCGCGCTTGACGGTGGCTAGCACAGCGGCGGCCTGCGGCCCGCCCATCACGGAGATACGCGCGTTCGGCCACATCCAGAGAAGGCGCGGGCTATAGGCGCGGCCACCCATGCCGTAATTTCCGGCCCCGAAGGAACCGCCGAAAATCATCGTAAATTTCGGCACCTTGGCGGTAGCCACCGCCGTCACCAGCTTGGCACCATCCTTGGCAATGCCGCCGGCCTCATATTTCTGGCCCACCATGAACCCGGTGATATTCTGTAGGAATACGAGCGGGATATTCCGCTGGCAGCAAAGTTCAATGAAATGCGCTCCCTTGACGGAAGACTCCGAAAAGAGAATGCCGTTATTGGCGAGAATACCAACTGGATAGCCATGGATATGGGCGAAACCGGTCACCAGCGTCGTGCCGTAGTTCTTCTTGAATTCCTCGAATTCGGAGCCATCAACAACGCGAGCGATAATCTCCCGCACATCGAAAGGCGTGCGCATGTCCTTTGGGATCAGGCCATAAATTTCCTTCGGATCATAAAGTGGCGACCGGGGCTTTCGCACCTCAAGCGGCATCGATTTCGGCTGGTTAAAACCGGCAGCGCAATTCCTTGCGATCTGCAAGGCATGGAGGTCGTTCTCCGCCATATGATCGGACACGCCGGACGTGCGCGAGTGCACCTCCGCCCCGCCGAGATCCTCGGCGGACACAACCTCTCCCGTTGCGGCCTTCACAAGTGGTGGCCCGGCAAGGAAGATGGTGCCCTGATTGCGCACGATAATACTCTCATCGCACATCGCCGGAACATAGGCGCCGCCCGCTGTGCAGGAGCCCATAACAACCGCAATTTGCGGAATGCCGAGGGCGGACATATTTGCCTGATTATAGAAGCTCCGACCGAAATGGTCACGGTCGGGGAAAACGTCCTGCTGATTAGGGAGGTTCGCCCCACCGGAATCGACGAGATAAATACAGGGGAGCCGATTCTCCAGCGCCACTTCCTGCGCCCGCAGATGTTTCTTCACGGTAAGCGGATAATAGGTGCCGCCCTTCACCGTGGCATCGTTGCAGATGATGACACATTCCCGCCCCTCGACCCGGCCG
>CALEMG010000256.1 GCA_937910835.1 uncultured Alphaproteobacteria bacterium
GCAGCGCAGTAGGCGACAATATGTACTTGCGGCATGGACATCGCGACGCAGCAGCTTACCCCGGCAATGCAAAGCAGGATTTGCAGCGTTCGAGGAGAGATGTCGGTACGGAGTTTATTGACCGATGGTGTATTACTGGCGGGCGAAAGTTCGACTGCTCGCGAGGGGAGGCGACGGCGAAGCAACAACGTCATCGGCATCATGACGGCGATAGACGCAATGGCGACCAGCATATAGGCATCACGCCAGCCATCCGCCGCGATTATGTCTTTTAAAACGAGTGGCCAGAATGTCCCAGCGAGATAATTCCCGCTCGCTGCGGCGGCGACCGCAATGCCACGATTCCGTTCAAACCAATGGGAAATATCGGCAATCAACGGGCCGAAAGTCACCGCGGAGCCAATTCCGATGAAGACGCCTTGTATGATGGCAAAGGTCCAGACGTTGGTCGACAATGCACCGAGTGCGAAACCGGTGCCTAGCATTAAAGAGGCGGCAATCATCGGCGACACAACGCCAAACCGGTCAATCAACCGGCCGAAGATGAAATTGCCAACGGCAAACCCGATCATCGTGGCGGTGTAGGGGATTGAAGCTTCGGACCGGTCGATGGCGAATTCATCCTGAACCGCAGGCAACACGACGACAACCGCCCACATGCCCGCGCTACCGATCAGTGAGATCAGAACTGAGATGCAGAGACGAAGCCATGAATAACCGCTGTCAAGATATGGTGTATCGGGGCTATTTTGTGAATTAAAAAAGGACAAGCGAAACGCCCTTTCCCGCTAATGAATGCTTATTGATTTTCTTCTTCGGCGCCACCCTAGCATAGACAGCAGATTTCCCGCACCTCTTTTGATCGAATGATGTTTGGTGGTAAATCCCGCCTCCGGATAGTTGTTTTATTTCTGTTCGCTAAAGAGTAAGCTTGGCTGCAATGGACACAGAAAGAATACGAGAATTTCTCGAACGAGGCGTTGAATATCTAACGGCTCTTAGCTCGGATGTGAATATCCTGTCACAGCTGCTTGCAGTTGTTGGCGGTCTTGTCTTCGCCTATTTTATGCGCCGTCGCCTACAGGTGGCTTTCCTTAATCTTCGTAGCCGTTTTCCAGGTCGATCCCCGTTTGCCAAGACGTTTGAGATTCTGGCGGTGCGGTCCCTGCCGCTGATTTGGCTGGCGATTGAGTTCGCCATACTCGCAATTTTTCAGGGAGTCGGTCCTCCGTCTCATATCATCAGTGCGATTTGCTCTCTACTGGTTGCCTGGATCGTCATAAATGTGGTCACCAGCCTTGCCGAGAATAAAGTCTGGGCCCGCCTGGTTGCCTTTTGCGCCTGGACGGTTGCCGCACTTAATATTCTGGGGCTGCTGACGCCAACCTTGGTATTTCTGGAAGACCTTGCCTTCAATCTTGGGGAAACGCGCATTTCTATGCTGGGCGTCGCCAAGGCGCTGGTGGCCGGGATTATTGTCTTCTGGATCACCTTTGGTCTCTCCCGGTTTCTGGAGGCGAGGATTCATAAGTCAAAGGCACTCACTCCTTCCGTTCAGGTGCTGACAGCGAAATTGGTGCGGGTTGGTCTTATCTCCGCTGCGATTCTGATCATTCTGTCCAACTCCGGTATTAATATTACAGCTTTTGCGGTTTTCAGTGGTGCGCTCGGCGTAGGTATCGGGTTCGGCCTTCAGAAAATCGTTTCCAACTTGATCAGCGGGATTATCCTGCTTCTTGATCGCAGCATCAAACCGGGCGACGTGATCGAGGTTGGGCAAACCTATGGCCGTGTAAATACAATGGGTGCGCGATATGCCTCGGTCATTACCCGTGATGCCATGGAATTTCTGATTCCGAATGAGGATTTGATCACACAACAGGTCATTAACTGGTCCTATAGTTCAAAGAATGTACGGCTGCGTGCGCCGATTGGGGTCTCCTATGATACGGACATCCCGAAAGCCCTCAAGCTGATCGAAGGGGCGGCGCAGGAAGTTCCGAGGGTGCTGAGCAACCCGGCACCGCGATGCCTGATGCGTGGCTTTGGGGATAGCGCAATTGATCTGGAGCCCAGGTTCTGGATCGCGGATCCGGAAGATGGGTGCCGCAACGTGACGAGTGAGGTTCTCGTGAGCGTCTGGAAACTTTTCAAGAAGGAGGGGATCAATGTGCCCTTTCCACAGCGCGATATTCGTGTTGAAATGGTCCCTCCTGGATCACCGGTATTGTCGGCAAATGAGGATGAGGCATGATAGAGAACACCGTCGCAGCATGGCATGAATGCATCAAGGAAAGTGACCCGAAAAACTAGACACACTCTTGCATGAGGACGCGACC
>CALEMG010000257.1 GCA_937910835.1 uncultured Alphaproteobacteria bacterium
TGTCGCCGAATTATGCTTTCGCTAAATATAACCTCGGCTTTGCCAGTATGCTTTGCGATAATAGCGAGCCCTGCGTTAAGAATATTGATTCTGCCCTGTTGCTCAGCCCGCTGGACCCACTTAGGTATGCCATGCTATGCGCACGGGGCATGGATGGTCTGGCGCGCGGGGACTATCGAACCGCCAGTCAATATTGTACGCAAGGCGCAAATGAACCTAATTCACACATACATATCCATGCATTAGCTGCAGTTACCAATCACCTTGCCGGCAACGATGTGGCTGCAAAGGTGTGGGCCGATATCGTAAATAACGCGAAATACCAGAATTATCGGGAACAGTTCTTCCGAAGCTTCCCGTTCAGGGAGGCGGAAACCTACAAAGTTGTTGAGGCGGCGATGAGGAAACTGTCAATCTAGTTTGATGCTCTAGCTGGCATAGCTGGCGGAGCCATGCGTGCGATATAGCTCCGCCATTTTATCGGAAAGCTCAGTTTGCCTTTTGTTTATGCTCCAACGTCAGGCCCTTGGCGGTGCGGTTCTGGAAACCTTTCCAGTAATTATGCTCGGGCTTTGGTGTGCCATCTTTTTCAAGGGCAAAGACACTGTCATTGGCCGTCTCGATAATATCGAGATAACTCTGTTTCGCATCATCCCCTTTTAAATGGGAATCGAAATAGGCAGTGACAAAATGCTGGGTGATATTGTTCATGCGAAGTGTATCCCACACCGCATCCGCATAATGCTCAAAGGGAACAAAATCCAGATTGTCGACAGGGTTCCATGATTCTTCCGGTGCGGGAATCGGGGCCGCGGCGTTGTGGTTGGCATTTTCAAACGTGAGGAGATACCGATCCGTATTAACGGCATTCTCGAAAATAGCCTTAACGCCGTTTTCATAGCCCGAAACATCATCGACACTGCCTGCGATAAAGAACATGGGCACGCGTACCCCTGCCAGACCTTCCGCATCCCAAAAGCCGTAAGTCATGCCCCAAGGTGCGACAGAAACGATCGCCTTGAATCGGTCATCCAGCATGGCTCCATGCTCCGCGCTGCCCGCCATCATTGGTTTTAGGGTGCCATTTGGCGCGCCCCAGGTGAGTTCGGTCGCGGCCTTAGTGACGCCGCCGCCCGCCGTAATAACGGATCCATATGCGCCCATGGAATAGCCGATTAGCCCGGTATCATTCGCGTTCACCAGACCATTCAGGAAGCTGCTTGTGTCCTTTCCGAGACGGTCCATCTCTTCCAGCACGAATTTTTGATCAAGCGGCCTGTTGACCAGCGTACTGCCAAAGGCGGCCTTATCATGATACATGCTGTCCGTATGATCTATCGACGCGACGACATATCCTTTGGAGGCTAGATTTTCTGCGAGATGGCTCAGCAAGAAGCGATTTCCCGGATATCCATGCGAGATAATGACTAAAGGATACGCCATTGCGGGCTCTGCCGGAGTTGCATCGCGGACTGCTTGACCATAAAGCGTGACCTGCGTCTTCCCGTCACGCAAATAAACATTGTTGTATTCGCCGCCCCGTTTTGCGCCATCCGACGGGTACCAGACTTCCACGGTTAGCGGTCGATCATATTTGGGGAGTGGCTTATCGGCTTCAACTTTCAGGATATTCACTTGATCTTTATGGGTGAGTTGAATTGTTTGGACACCGACTGCATAGTCGCCGCGCTTTGCCAGTTCCGGCGCATCGGGTCGTAATCCGTCAACCCTGTTGTTTGCTGCCAATGCTGTCCCGCTCATAATCAACCCCATAATCGCTGTAATTAATATCGTTCTCATTTTTCCCTCCCGATTGCGGGCTAATGCCCTATTCCTGACATCGATATTTTCATGCGGAGGGCGAAAAAACCATAGCAATAATATGAAATTTAGTTAGTCATGCTCAAAAAATAGACAAAAATAACAGTCGGTGCTTTGGAATCGCATATTTTGCATAAATTATAGGCACAGTTTATTTTTTGACCAGAGATCATTCATCGTGAAATCTATCATCGGACAGGCCTTTATTAAGAAATT
>CALEMG010000258.1 GCA_937910835.1 uncultured Alphaproteobacteria bacterium
GCCGGCACTTCAGCTCTTCGGGGCGGGCCGGTAGAAACGAATCTATGCCATCCCGCCCTATACAGAAGTAAAGAGCCTGGATTTTGAAGATTATCCTTTCACGATCCAGAAATGGGAAGAGCCTTGCGCCCTTTGCGGGGAGACAGAAAGCTTCCTTGACGAAGTGATCCTTGATGATCAGGGAAACCGGATGTTTGTCTGTTCAGACACTCACTTCTGCAAAACCCGGCAAAAGCAGGGATATAAAGGGAGTCAGTCTCCGGATTTCGATCCTTCACTGCGGGAGAGTGTTAAACAATGACCTCAGGACCGTTGCTGGAGGTTAGAGACCTCACCGTCAAATATGGCGCACGTATTGGCTGTCAAAACGTTAATTTCGACCTTTACCCTGGCGAGGTTCTCGGCGTGGTCGGCGAATCCGGATCGGGTAAGTCGACATTGCTGAATTCTGTTTCAGGGCAGTTGGAACCGGGAACAGGCAATGTTTTTTATAAAACACGTCTTAACGACCGGAGCGATATCTACGGAATGACGGAGCCTGAACGGCGCTTTCTCATGCGGACGGACTGGGCGTTTGTTCACCAGAACCCGCGCGATGGGCTGCGTATGTCGGTGAGCGCAGGCGCCAATATTGGCGAGCGGTTGATGGGAGTTGGCTGGCGGCATTACGGCGAAATTCGTGAGACAGGCCTCAACTGGCTTGAAAAGGTCGAAATCGCCGAAGACCGCGTCGATGATTTGCCCTCTACATTCTCTGGCGGGATGCTGCAGCGGTTGCAAATAGCGCGAAACCTTGTCTCCAAACCGCGTCTCGTCTTTATGGATGAGCCGACCGGTGGGCTGGACGTCTCAGTCCAGGCACGGCTTCTTGATTTGCTGCGCGGACTGGTCGCGGATCTTGGTCTTTCTGTCATGATTGTTACCCACGATCTTGCGGTTGCCCGGTTGCTGTCACATCGGTTGATGGTTATGCAAGGCGGACATGTCGTCGAAAGCGGGCTGACGGATCAGGTGCTGGACGATCCTCAGCACCCTTATAGTCAGCTTCTTGTTTCCTCCATTTTGCAGGTATAGGAGAGAGCGATGACAGAGATGCTAATAGCTGAGAACGTCGCCAAGAACTTTACCTTGCACGTTCAAGACAGCACGGTAATTCCGGTTTTTGAGCATATCAATGTAACGCTGGAGGCAGGCGACTGCGTTGCACTCACCGGTGCATCTGGCGCCGGGAAAAGCGCTTGTAAGCGGATGATCTATGCGAACTATATCTGTCAGGAAGGCTCCATCCGTGTTCGTCATGACAGTGATTGGGTAGATATGGTCAGCGCCGCGCCCTATACGATCCTAGATGTTCGTCGCCGGACTATGGGCTATGTCAGTCAGTTTCTGCGTGTGATACCGCGTGTCGCAACGCTCGATATCGTTGCCGATCCCCTGAAAGCCATGGGCGTTGAGCTAGGCGAGGCGCAAGATAGGGCGGCGGTCATGCTCTCACGCCTTAATATTCCCAAAGCGCTTTGGTCCCTGTCGCCGCTCACCTTCTCTGGCGGAGAACAGCAGCGGGTGAATATTGCGCGGGGGTTCGTCGCCGATTATCCGATCATGCTACTGGATGAGCCGACCGCGTCTTTGGACGCTGGTAACCGTGCAGTTGTTTTGGATCTGATCCAAGAAGCAAACGCCCGCGGTTCGGCCATTCTCGGTATTTTCCATGACGAGGCAGTACGGGAATCCGTTTGCACATCTGAATTCGATATTACCAAGTTTAGGGCCACAAGCGATGTCTGAGCAGATTTTTACGAATGCCAAAATTGTTCTCGCTGATGAGGTGATGGAGGGGTCAATAGTCATCCGTGATGGTGTGATCATGGATGTCGATGACAAATCATCCGATGTTTCCGGAGTTCTTGATCTTGAGGGTGACTACCTGATGCCGGGGTTTGTCGAATTGCATACTGATAATCTCGAAAAGCTTATGACCCCGCGCCCGAAAGCAGAATGGCCACCTATTTCCGCTATCATCGCCCATGACGGGCAGATGGCCATAAATGGTATTACAACCGTTCTTGATGCCATGGGACTCGGGGACGTCAATCAAGGCAGCGCTCGCATTTCTCAGTTGAACGATATGATTGTTGGAATTGGCGAGGCGCAGGATAAAAATCTTCTGCGCGCAGAGCATTACCTGCATCTTCGCTGCGAAGTAAGTTATCCGGATATGGCGAAAGTCCTGGATAGGCATATCGATAAGCCGAGTATCCGATTGTTGTCGGTCATGGACCATACCCCAGGGCAGCGCCAGTTTGTCAGTCTTGATGCCTACTATACCTATTATCAGGGGAAATATGGCCTGTCAGACTCAGAGATGAAGGACTTCATCGTTAGCCGCAAACGGGACCATCTCCAGTACAGCCAAGAACATCGGCTGTTGGGCGTTAATCTCGCCCAAGAACATAATATTGTGCTTGCCAGTCATGATGACGCGACTGTGGAACATGTCTCGGATGCGGTTGAGGACGGGATAAAGGTCGCTGAATTTCCGACCACTATTGAAGCGGCGAAAGCGTCTCATGAAGCGGGACTGCAGGTCCTGATGGGTGGACCGAATATCGTTCGCGGAAAATCCCATTCGGGAAATGTTTCGGCGCGGGATCTTGCAAAACTTGGATATCTTGATGTGATCTCGAGCGACTATGTCCCTCATAGCTTACTGTTCAGTGCAATGCAGTTGGCGGAAGATTTTGAGGATATCTCTCTTCCTCACGCGATCCGCCTGATCAGCAAGACACCGGCACTTAGCATCGGGTTTGCCGATCGCGGTGAAATTGCGGTCGGTAAGCGCGCAGATCTAGTCCATGTTCGTCATGAGCCGCACCATCCCATTATCCGGGGTGTTTGGTCGAAGGGTCGCCGGGTTGCCTGAGCAAGGAACATTTTTTCTCGTCGTTGGGCCAAGCGGGGCTGGTAAGGATACATTGCTTGACGCGGCAAAATCGCGGTTGGCAGATGATCCGCGATATCTGTTTGCCCGTCGCGCCATCACACGGCCGAGCTCACCAGATGATGAAGATCATGAAGAAGTGTCGGATGAAGAGTTCGACCGGCGTGCCAAAGGCGGGGATTTCTGTCTGTCATGGGAGGCCCACGGCCTTAAGTATGGTATCCCTATGAGCTATGAAGTTGAGCGCGAGCGGGGGCGCCATATCATTGCTAATACCTCTCGGCAGGTTGCTGTTAATGCACGAAGAGATCTTGCCTCAGTTGAAATTATCGTTGTGACTGCCCCAGTAGAGGTTCTGGCTGGCCGACTTGCCGCGAGAAGCCGGGAATCATTAACGGACATCTGCGCCAGGCTTGCTCGCAAGGGCCCGGATGA
>CALEMG010000259.1 GCA_937910835.1 uncultured Alphaproteobacteria bacterium
AGCCACTGCGCCGTCAGGGCAATTTCCGGAAGCAGCACCAATGCCTGCCGCCCTTCCTTCAGGCAGGCCGCAATAGCCTCAAAGTAAACTTCTGTCTTGCCGGATCCTGTCACGCCCTCCAGAAGGGCGACATGGAAACTGTTATCACTAACAAACGAGGTCAGCGCCTTCGCCGCGGTCATTTGATCTGGGGAAAGATCAAAGGCGGCATGTTGCCAGTTAGCCGGTTGGAGAGGGCTCTCCGCCGGTAGGTCTACGACCTCAAGGGCGCCCTTGTCGGCAAGTCCCTTGATAACGGATGTACTCACCCCAGCAATTGACGCCAAATCTGTCGCCGTGTGCGCTCCACCCTCAGATACCACATCAAGAACCCGCTGTCGCGCTGCCGTAAGTTTTTCCGGCATCTCTCCGGCAAAACGGTACCCCGTGCGTGGGGCTTTCGGATAAAGGGCATCAGGCACGCTCATCGCCATACGGAGCACGCGCCCGCGACGCTGCTTGGTAGACTGCGCAACCCAGTCGATGAATTTCAGGCTTTCCGGCGGGAGTTTTTCACAGGGCAGAACGGCAATGATGTCTTTCATGCGGTCCTCGGCGAGATCAGAGTTAGCCGCCTCTTCCCAAACCACACCGGTTACCTCTCTCCGGCCAAGAGGAACAGTCACAAAATGCCCGATTTCAACGTTAAGGGAGTTGGGTGCGCGGTAGTCGTATACATCCCCGATCGATAGAGGCAGAAGAACACGAACGCGACGATGTTTATTTGTGCTGCTCATATCTATGCGATAGACTATTCTGGCATTTCGAACCAGTGATTAGCATCAGGATTTAAAAATTACCCATGAAATTTTTTGTTGATACAGCGGATACAGAAGAAATCCGCGAGCTTGCCGATACCGGTCTTCTGGATGGCGTAACAACCAATCCATCGCTTGTCGCTAAAACCGGCCGCGACTTCTTCGAGGTTATACAGGAAATTTGCGGCCTGATTGATGGGCCGGTAAGCGCCGAAGTCGCCGCGACCGAATTTCCGGCAATGCTGGAAGAAGGCAAAAAGCTCGCGGGGCTTGCGGAAAATATCGCCGTTAAAGTACCGCTAACCATGGACGGCCTTAAAACCTGCGCCGCGCTTAGCCGCGCAGGAACTCAGGTGAATGCTACTCTTTGCTTTTCCGCCGCTCAGGCCATTCTCGCCGCCAAGGCCGGCGCCGCTTTTGTCTCTCCTTTTGTCGGACGCTTGGACGATATCGGACAGACGGGCATGGACCTCATTGGGGATATCGTGCAGATTTATGACAACTATCCCGACCTTAAGACGGAAGTTCTGGTCGCCTCTATCCGCAACCCGACGCATATTGTAGATGCCGCTTTGATGGGAGCGGACGTTTGCACCATTCCACCTGCTGTTCTGAAACAGCTTGTCGCACATCCATTAACAGACAAGGGCCTCGCAGCCTTCCTTGCGGATTGGGAGAAAACAGGCCAAACTATCCTTGGGTAACAGTTGAAAGGTGAATGAGTTTCGTGACAGAAATATCTGACAAGAAAGCTAGGGCCAAAGCCGAAGCAGCCCCTCAGTTGACGGAAGAGGAAGTTCGGAACTGGCTGATCGATCACCCTGACTTCCTGGCACATAATGCCGATCTTCTTACAACAGTGATTCCCCCGGAACGTGTTTCCGGGAACGGCGTTGTCGATATGCAGTCTTTTCTTGTAAGCCGTCTGCAAAAAGAGGTGGTCCATCTGACCGCCCTGCAGGATGACTTCGTCGAAGCTGCGCGCAACAATATTCATACTCAGGATATGGTCCATGCCTCCATTCAGGCCGTTTTGGGCGCGTCCAACCTTGCGCATTTTGTTCATATCCTGACCCAGGACCTACCGGAGCTTCTTGAAATTGATGTCCTTACGCATTGCGTAGAAGACGGACCAATAACGCTTCCGGACATGACCGGCCTGCAACGACTCAAGTCGGGCAGCATCAAACGCGCTCCATGGCGCGGGCAGATAATTCTTCTGCGACCGGACGCGCCAAAATCAAAGGCCATTTTCGGCCCGGCCAAAGATCTTGTCCATTCAGACGCCTTGATTAAACTCGACGTGCCCTCCCTCCATGCCAAAGCGATGGTTGCCTTCGGCAGCCGGCAAGACGGTCACTTCCGTGAAGATCAGGCGACGGACCTCCTTCGGTTTCTGGCTATTGTCATACAATCCTGCCTGCAAATGTGGCTGGAGCAAAAACCGGCTTAGCCATGTCTTCTCGTCCCTCTCTCTCTGATGCCTTTGGAAACTGGATTGACTGGCTTGTTCATGAGAGACGAGCAAGCCCCCATACCGTTCAGGCCTATGAACGGGATATGCGGGATTTTTTGGCATTTATCACTGGCCATATCGGCAAGGAACCGGACTTAGCCGACCTTGAAGGCCTACGGGCGGCGGATTTTAGAGCCTATCTCGCGCATCGGCGGCAGGAAGGGCTGACGGCGACATCTCTGCGCCGGGTCCTCTCCTCGATCCGGAGCTTTTTCAAGCGCCAGGAACGGGACGGCCATCTTCATAACCCGTATCTGCAAACCTTACGTACACCGAAGGCCGGTACGAAGCTGCCCCGACCGCTCTCCGCCGTCGATACCAAGAAATTACTTGAGGATATCCCGAACCCCCGGGAAGCGAACTGGGTTCGTCATCGGGATCTTGCTGTTCTCACATTGCTTTATGGGTGCGGCTTGCGTATAGGCGAAGCCCTATCCCTTAGTTTCAACGACCGGCCGACCTCCGATTTCATGAGAGTTCTCGGCAAAGGAAACAAGGAACGCATGGTCCCCGTTTTACCTGCGGTTCACGCAGCACTATCCCTTTATATTAAGGAATGCCCCTTTCCTTTGAAAGGATCTGACCCACTCTTTGTCGGGCGTCAGGGAAAAAAACTCAACGCGCGAAATATACAGCTGAAAATGCAAACCTTGCGCCGGAACCTTGGCCTCCCGGAAACGGCAACGCCCCATGCGCTGCGCCACAGTTTCGCGAGCCATCTACTTGCAGGCGGGGGTGATTTACGATCAATCCAGGATTTACTCGGCCATGCTTCGCTCTCCTCCACGCAACGCTATACGGATCTTGATACGGAAAAGCTGCTCGCCGTTTATGACAAGGCCCACCCAAAGGCCTGAGACAAACTATTTCTTTGTCAGACGAAGAGCGAAAGGGCCCAGCAACGTTATCGCGCCCATGGAAATAAACATCAAACCCCAGCCCATGGTGGATTCCGGCCCACCCGCCTCATCAAGAACAATACCCGCAACAATCGGTCCAATCATGCCGCCCCCAAACCCGAGGAAACTATGGACCGCCATGGTCGCTCCGCGAAGGTCTGCGGGAGCACTGCCCACCGCGCCTGCGGTTATGGAAGAAGAATCTGCGGTGATCATAACGCCATAAAGCGCCGCCATCGCAACAACAAAAACGAAAGGCATATTTGCCGTAAACCCGATGGTAAAGGAAAAGGCGAGGCAACAGATCATGACCAGCGTAATGGAGCGTTGCCGCCCGATCTTGAGGGACAACTCATTCCCAAGAACACTGGACGGCAGGCCAAGGAATACTGCCGCAGCGGTAATAACTGAGACATCCATCCAGCCGGGCGCATCGGTCAAAGCATGGGAATAGGCAAGAAAGGCGAGCATAAACGATCGCATCGCCACCAGTTCCCATGTATGACAGACATAGGCCAGTACATATCCCATACTGAAGCGGTTGGTAACCACCGGCGCATAGTTGAAAATCTGTGACCAGGGACGGGGCGCCAGAAGCGATTTGGGCGATGTTGCAATAATGATGATCGCCATAGCGATTGGCGGTCCGGCGACTGCCGAGATTAGCGCCATTTCCCAGCCCAGCCACAGATCGACCTGCCCGACGAGCAGGAAGGAAACAGCAGAGCCCGTTGAAAAGCTCGCCGTATAAAAGGCGATGGCCCGCGATTGATCACCGGACGGCAGTCTATCCGTAAGCAGCTTCAGTCCCGGCATATAGGTACAGCCAAGCCCGGCGCCCGAGATAAATCGCCAAGGCAATGATGAATAAAATCCATCCGCATGAAAGGCAAAGCCGTAAGCCCCAATCAGGGCCATCACGCAGCCGGTGAGGAAGACCTGACGAGCATCCAGACGATCGGTCAGCGATGTTGCAAACGGTCCAACGATTGTAAAACCGAAGAAAAAGGCGGCATTTATCCAGCCCGCATCCTCCCCTGACAATTGCCAGTGATCAAAGAAGAAGGGAGTGAGTGCGGGAAAGGTAGCAAAGGACGACATCGCCACAATCTCGGCAATGCAGATTGCCAGCGTCAATCGGGCCCCGGAAATGGCCGTGCCCATACTTTATTCCGGGGCTGTCTGCGCCATCGCCGCGCGAGCGGAAAACTGCTCATACCATTTGGTCAGCTTTGGGCGGCCATTGCGCCACTGCTCATCGCCAAATCGGAAATCATGATAACCAAGCGCGCAACCAACAGCGATGGTTCCAATATTGACCGTGTCACCATATCCTTCCGCTTGCTTTTCCATTTCGTTCAGGCAGCTTTCCATGGAAAGCTTCAGGCGTCCATTCCAGCTTGGAGAACCTTCCCCTTCCGGCAGGATGCTATCGACCCGACGCTGATATGCCGCGTCCGTCATCCCGTTCGCCATTGCGTGAAGCGTCAGCACTTTCCAGCGTTCGCGCCCGGCAACCGGAAACAGTGACGGACCGCTCCCGATGCTGTCGAGATATTCACAGATGACAAAGGAATCAAACAGAACATCACCATCCTCCAGCATCAGGCTGGGGACCTTGCCAAGCGGATTCGCCGGGTTGATGCCTTTAAACATGTCGCTGTGGTCGGAATCAACAATTTCTATTTGGTCCAACAGGTTATGTTCAATAGCCGTAATTCTTACCTTGCGAACGAAGGGAGAAAGGGCACTGTAACAGAGCTTCATGACGTCTCCTTGGGGAAAGCGGTGAGCAAAAAAAGAGAGGCTGAATATTTCAGCCGCTCATTTTGGTAACCTATTTAAAAAAAGGTCAACTATTTATTGTACGCCCGTCCACGGCAAGTGCCGCTTCCTTCACCGCCTCATTAAGCGTTGGATGTGCATGGCAGGTCCGGGCAATGTCTTCTGAAGAGGCCCCGAATTCCATGGCCAGAACGCATTCATGGATCACGGTTCCAGCATCTGGACCGATAATATGAACGCCGAGTACTTTATCGGATTTCTTATCGGCCAGGATTTTGACAAAACCATCAGTAAAGCCATTGGCGCGCGCCCGGCTGTTAGCCATAAATGGCACCTTGCCGACGTTATACTCGACGCCTTCTTCTTTCAGCTGTTCTTCTGTCTTCCCGACAGTTGCCACTTCGGGCCAAGTGTAAATCACGCCGGGGATTAGATTGTAATCAATATGCGGTTTCTGCCCCGCAAGCTTTTCGACACAGACAACGCCTTCATCCTCTGCCTTATGCGCGAGCATTGGTCCTTCAATCACGTCACCGATGGCATAGATGCCATCAACGCTGGACTTGAAACTACCATCGACAACAATACGCCCTGCTTTATCCGTCTCAACCCCGAGATCTTCAAGGCCAAGCCCTTCTGTGTAGGGACGGCGGCCAATCGCGACCAATACGACATCCGCTTTGAGCGTTTCTTCATCGCCGCCTTTCGCTGGCTCCATTGTCAAGGTAACAGCGGTCTTAGTCTTTTTCGCGCCAGTTACCTTTTTGCCGAGCATAAAGTTAATGCCCTGCTTTTTCAGAATCCGCTGCGTCGTTTTCGCAACCTCATTATCTGTGCCAGGAAGGATGCGATCCAAAAACTCGACAACGGTGACTTCCGCGCCAAGACGACGCCAGACTGTACCGAGTTCCAATCCGATCACACCCGCGCCAATAACGAAAAGCTTTTTTGGAACTTTGGGAAGTTCGAGGGCACCGGTAGAGGAAACGATCTGCTTTTCATCGATCTCCACGTTAGGGAGCGGTGTTACTTCGGAACCCGTCGCGATTAGGATGTTCTTCGCTTTAAGCGTCTTCGCATCGTCACCAGTTACTTCAATTCGGCCGCCACCCTGCAAGGTCGCCGTGCCTTTGACATAGGTGACCTTGTTCTTTTTGAAGAGAAACTCAATGCCTTGCGTCAGCCCAGTGACCGTTGCTTCCTTCTGGCCCAGCATCTTTTTCAGGTCGAGCTTGACAGAGCCAACCGATATACCGCGATCCGCGAAGCTATGTTGGGCCTCCTCAAAGAGTTCGGACGATTGCAACATTGCCTTGGACGGGATACATCCGACATTCAGGCAAACGCCCCCCAATGCGCCACGTTTTTCTATGCAGGCTGTCTTCATACCAAGCTGTGCCGCCCGAATAGCAGCCGTATAGCCGCCCGGACCTCCGCCCACAACGACCAGATCGAAAGTTTCGTCGCTCATGATTATTCCTCGTATCTTTTTGGAATGATTACAGGTCCAGCAACAATCGCTGCGGATCCTCTAGGGCGTCTTTTACGCGAACCAGGAAGGTAACGGCGTCCTTGCCATCAATAATTCTGAGATCGTAGGTTAACGCAAGATACATCATCGGGCGAACTTTGATCTCACCCTTGATCTCCATCGGCCGCTCCTGAATCTTATGCATACCGAGCACAGCGGCCTGCGGCGGGTTCAGAATCGGGGACGACATGAGGGAGCCATAAACCCCGCCATTGGTGATGGTAAATGTACCGCCCTGCAATTCAGCCATACTGAGTTTACCGTCCCGCGCCTTCATACCGAGCGCCGCGATGCCCTTTTCAACTTCGGCAAAGCTGAGTTGATCAGCGTCCCGCAATACCGGCACGACAAGGCCGGAGTCCGTGCCAACAGCGATGCCCATGTTGTAATAATTCTTGTAGACAAGATCGTCGCCGTCGATTTCCGCATTTACGGCGGGGATTTCCTGAAGCGCCGCGATACAGGCTTTTGTGAAAAAGGACATGAAGCCGAGCTTGACGTCATGTTTTTTCAGGAACAATTCCTTGTATTCCGCCCGCAGGTCCAGCATGGCTGACATATCCACCTCGTTGTAGGTGGTCAGCATGGCGGCTGTGTTTTGCGCATCTTTCAGGCGGGCTGCAATGCTTTTGCGAAGCCGCGTCATTTTCACACGTTCTTCGCGCGCCTCTTCCGCGCGTGGTCCTGACGGAGCAGCAGGAGTCGGTGCCGCAGCAGGCGCGGCAGCAGGTGCAGGAGCGGCCGGGGAGGCACCTCCATTTTCCAGCGCTTCCAAAACGTCGCCCTTGGTAATCCGGCCATCTTTGCCTGTACCCCGGAGCTTTCCAGCATCGAGATTATTCTCGTCGATCAGTTTTTGAGCCGCAGGTAAAACCTCAACCTTGGCTGCACTTGTCGAAGCCGCAGCAGGGACGGCTTCTTGCTTGGGAGCCGGTGCCGGTTTTTCAGCGGCCTCCACTTTTGGTGCTTCCGGTGCTTTTTCCGGTGCGCTTCCGGCTGCACCTTCTGCGATTTGACCGAGCAAGGCGCCGACCTCAACGTCTTCGCCTTCGGCAACGACAATCTCGTCCAACCGGCCCGCTTCAGTCGCATTTACTTCAAGCGTGACTTTATCCGTCTCAAGCTCCAGGAGCGGCTCATCCTTGGCGACTGATTCGCCAACTTTCTTGAACCATTGACCGACTGTCGCCTCAGTTACTGATTCCCCAAGCACGGGAACACGAATTTCAACCGTCATGATTTGACTTTCCTATTCAGATTTGACGCCAAGCGCGTCATCTACCAATGCTTTTTGCTCCAGATTATGCTTTTTAAGAAGTCCCGTCGCCGTCGACGCAGACTCTTTCCGGCCTGCGTATCGCGGACGCGACACCTTCTTCATTTTTAAATCCTCGAACACCTTTTCCAGATGTGGCTCAACAAAAGTCCAAGCGCCCATATTCTTTGGCTCTTCCTGACACCAGACCACTTCTTCAACATGCGTCAGCTTTTGCATTTCCTGTTCCAGAGCCTGATAAGGGAACGGATAGAGCTGCTCTAGTCTCAGGAAATAAGTATCCTTGATGTTAAGTTCTTCACGGCGGGCATACAGATCATAATAGACCTTGCCCGAGCACAGAACGACACGCTTAACATCCTTATCTGCGCAAAGCTTCTCATTGTCGTAAAGCACACGATGGAAGGTGGAGCCTGGCCCCATATCCTCCAATGTTGATACGGCCTGCTTGTGACGAAGAAGAGATTTTGGCGTCATAATCACGAGGGGTTTTCTAAACTTGCGATGGATCTGCCGCCGCAAGACATGAAAATAATTAGCGGGCGTCGTACAGTTCACTACCTGCCAGTTATCTTCTGCGGACTGTTGTAAATATCGCTCAAGCCGCGCAGATGAATGTTCCGGACCCTGTCCTTCATAGCCATGCGGCAACAACATAACCAATCCGCACATGCGAAGCCATTTCGATTCACCGCTTGAGATGAACTGATCGATAATAACCTGCGCCCCGTTGGCGAAGTCACCGAACTGAGCCTCCCACAAAACCAGCGCTTTCGGCTCGGCAAGGGAATATCCATATTCATATCCGAGCACGGCCGCCTCGGATAGCAAGCTGTCGATCACCTCAAAATGTGCCTGTTCTTCACTCAGATTATCCAAAGGAATATAACGATCTTCCGTCACCTGATCGACAATGACGGAGTGTCGCTGGGAGAAAGTACCGCGGCCGCAATCCTGACCGGAGAGGCGAACAGGAACCTGTTCCTTTAACAGCGACCCAAACGCGAGAGCCTCAGCCGTCGCCCAGTCGATATTTTCACCCGTATCGATCATCTTTTTCTTGGCTTTGAGAACACGCTGCAACGTCCGGTGGACATTATGACCGGCCGGAATTTCGGTCAGTTTCCCGCCAATATCCTTAAGTTCCTCAATCGGAACGGCTGTCGTACCACGCCGAGCGCCATCGTCTGCCCGTTCAAAACCTTGCCACCGTCCTTCAAACCAGTCGGCTTTATTCGGTTTGAAACTATTGGCTGTCTCATACTGCTTCTCAAGATAATCCTTGAACTCAGCAATCAAGCCTTCGACCTCCTGCTCGGATATCACATCCTCTGCAATGAGCTTTTTGGCATAGATCTGCATGGTCGTAGGATGCTGGGCAATGGTACGGTACATGAGCGGCTGAGTGAAGGCAGGCTCATCCCCCTCGTTATGACCGTGACGGCGATAGCAGAACATATCAATAACGACATCGATCTGGAAAAGCTGACGGAATTCCGTCGCGATCTTTGCTACATGACAAACCGCTTCCGGATCATCACCGTTCACATGGAAAATTGGTGCCTGCACCATCTTTCCGACATCGGAAGGATAAGGACTGGAGCGCGAATATTTCGGGCTGGTCGTGAAGCCGATCTGGTTATTCACAACAAAATGAATAGTGCCGGAGGTGCGGTATCCCTTTAGCTCCGACAGGCCGAAGCATTCCGCGACGATACCCTGACCCGCGAACGCTGCATCGCCATGCATCAAGAGCGGCATGACCTGGCCACCAACATCGGGGCCGATCTGCGCCTGCTTGGCGCGTGCCTTGCCGAGAACAACCGGATTCACCGCCTCCAGATGCGACGGGTTTGCCGTCAGAGACATATGAACATTATTCCCGTCAAATTCCCGATCTGAGGAGGTCCCGAGATGGTATTTCACGTCGCCGGACCCCTCGACATCTTCCGGATTGGCAGGATTCCCCTGAAACTCCGAAAAAACGGCCCGGAACGGCTTAGCCATCACATTGGTCAGCACGTTGAGGCGGCCCCGATGAGGCATACCGAGAACAATTTCCTTTACGCCGAGCTGGCCGCCGCGCTTGATGATCCCTTCCATTGCCGGGATTAGTGATTCCCCGCCGTCGAGGCCGAAGCGCTTGGTGCCGGTATATTTTACATTCAGGAAGTGTTCAAACCCTTCGGTTTCGATCAGTTTGCGCAAGATCGCGATCTTGCCTTCCTTGGTGAAAGAGATTTCCTTATGGCGGCCTTCGATGCGTTCCTGTATCCAGGCCTTTTGATCAGGCTCCTGAATATGCATGAACTCGACGCCGATGGTCGAGCAATAGGTCCGCTTTACGATGGTAAGAATGTCTCGACTGTTGCCTGTCTCAAGGAAAAGAACAATATCGAGGAAAATCTGCCGGTCCCAGTCCTTTTCCGTAAAACCATAAGTCGCCGGATTAAGTTCCGGATGCTCCTTCGGGATTTCAAGGCCAAGTGGATCAAGATTGGCTTTCAAATGGCCACGGACCCGGTAAGAACGGATCAGCATCAACGCCCGGATGGTATCAATAGCCGCCGCGCGTATATCTTCCTGACTTGCGCCTGATTGGACCGCGCGTTTGGTCGCCCGGTTGGCCGCATCTCCGAGAATTTCATACTCATCCTCGGGTTCAATGCCATTTGATGGCGTCCATGGTGCCTCGCGTGGCTCGGCTACGACCGTGTCTGCTTCTTCCCCCAGCGAGCCAAAATATTGTTTCCTGCTGGTATCTACGGAAGAAGGGTCATCAAGATAGCGCGCGTAAAGTTGCTCAATGAACCCGGCGTTGGATCCAAAGAGGAATGAAGAGTTTTCCAGTTGCTGAGACATTTTGTATAATTGGGCGGGACCATCCCCGCCCCCTTAAGAGCCAATTCAAAGAGTTAATGATTAACCATAAGAGATCAACCTTTCAAAACCCTTACCAAAGTTGATACCACTGCAGACGGACTGTCGGAAACTGTAATGCCGGCACTCCGCATCGCATCCATCTTGTCTTCAGCGCCACCTTTACCGCCAGAAATGATGGCGCCAGCATGGCCCATTCTCCGGCCAGGAGGTGCCGTCACACCAGCAATAAAGCCGACAACGGGCTTCTTGGTTTTCGATGCCTTGAGAAACTCTGCGGCCTCTTCCTCGGCAGAACCGCCAATTTCACCGATCATGATGATGGACTCAGGTGCATCATCCCCAAGGAACAGGTCCAGGCAATCGATAAAGTTGGTGCCATTAACCGGATCGCCACCGATACCAATACAAGTGGTCTGGCCAAGGCCAGCCGCTGTCGTCTGTGCAACCGCTTCATACGTCAACGTACCGGAGCGGGAGACAATACCGACATTACCCCGTCGATGGATATGGCCTGGCATGATACCAATTTTGCATTCGTCCGGCGTGATGATCCCGGGACAGTTCGGCCCGATCAGACGGGAACCGCTATCTTTGAGCGCCCGTTTGACTTTTACCATATCAAGGACGGGAATACCTTCCGTGATACAAACAATCAGTTCAATCTCAGCGTCGATCGCTTCAAGAATAGCATCCGCAGCGAACGGCGGCGGGACATAAATCACACTTGCGTTTGCGCCGGTTGTCTCTCTTGCTTCACCGCCAGAGTTGAAGATCGTGAGGTCGAGATGCTTATCGCCACCCTTGCCCGGCGTCACACCGCCAACCATCTTCGTACCATAGGCGATTGCCTGCTCGGAATGGAATGTCCCCTGAGAGCCCGTGAAACCCTGACAGATGACCTTTGTGTCCTTATTGACGAGAACGGCCATTACGCTGCCTCCTTCACTGCTTTAACAATTTTCTCCGCAGCATCCCCAAGATCGTCTGCTGACAGAATGGGTAGCCCTGACTCCGCTAGAATTTTCTTGCCAAGCTCCACATTCGTTCCTTCCAGACGGACAACCAACGGTACGCTAAGCGCGACTTCTTTTGCCGCCGCGACAACGCCTTCGGCGATCACATCGCAGCGCATGATGCCGCCAAAAATATTCACAAGGATGCCTTCAACATTCTCATCTTTCAGAATGATCTTGAAAGCTTCCGTCACTTTCTCCTTCGTCGCACCGCCGCCCACATCAAGGAAGTTGGCCGGCGTACCGCCGTTCAGCTGGATAATATCCATGGTTGCCATGGCAAGGCCTGCGCCGTTCACCATGCAGCCGATGTTCCCGTCCAGCTTGATGTAGTTAAGATCATATTGCGCGGCTTCGAGTTCGGCCGGATCTTCTTCATCCGGATCGCGAAGCTCTGCGATGTCTTTATGACGGAAAAGAGCATTGTCATCGAAGTTCATCTTCGCATCCAATGCGATGACATTGCCGCTTCCAGTAATGACAAGCGGATTAATCTCGACAAGGCTTGCATCGGTATCGATGATTGCCCGGTACAGCGCCAAAATGAACTTGACGGCGGCGCCGACCTGCTTGCCCTCAAGTCCGAGACCAAAAGCAATTTTGCGGGCATGGAACGGCAAAATACCCGTCGCTGGATCAATGCTGACCATAAGGATTTTTTCAGGCGTTTCCGCCGCAACTTCCTCGATTTCCATGCCGCCCTCGGTTGAGGCCATGAACGTCACGCAATCCTTAGCGCGGTCAATGATGGCGCCGAGATAAAGTTCACGCGCAATGTCGCACCCTTCCTCGACATAGACACGCTTCACTTCCTTGCCTTCCGGCCCGGTCTGATGTGTGACTAGCTGCATCCCGATCATGGCTTTTGCGGTCGAGGAAACCTCTTCGGTGGATTTCACGACTTTCACGCCGCCCCCCTTGCCGCGACCGCCTGCATGGATCTGGGATTTTACGACCCAAACCGGCCCTCCCAACTCCTGTGCAACTGTCTTGGCTTCTTCGGAAGTATAGGCAACGCCGCCCTTGGGAACGGTCACGCCGTATTTTGCGAGCAGGCTTTTTGCCTGATATTCATGGATATTCATTGTTTTCCGTTTTTGCTGCTATTCTAAAGACATCGATTTTCACTGATCACGTAATTCGCAAAGCATGGAACATACGGTATAGCACCGTAAAAAGGGGCACAACCGGTTATTGGTGTGCCCCTTATTTTTGCCCTATCCTTTCAGGCTTGGATCAATGCCGACACAGGCCTCTACAAGCCCCTTAACGGCATTCACCGAATTATCGAACATGGCCTTTTCTTCGGCGTTCATGTCAATTTCAACGACACGCTCGATCCCGCCCTCACCAATCACGGTGGGAACACCCACATACATACCGTCAAGTCCATACTGGCCATCGACATAGGCCGCACAAGGCAGAACACGTTTTTTGTCTTTGAGGTAGGCTTCCGCCATCGTAATTGCGCTGGACGCCGGCGCGTAGAACGCAGACCCGGTTTTCAGAAGCGCAACAACCTCGGCGCCGCCGTTACGTGTCCGATCAATAATAGCATCGATTTTTTCCTGAGTGCTCCAACCCATCTTGATCAGGTCCGGAACCGGAATTCCGGCAACCGTGGAATAACGGATTAACGGCACCATCGTATCGCCGTGACCGCCCAGAACAAAGAACGAAAAAACAACAACAAAGACAAAAAAATCCTCACACACGCAAAGAAGAAAACGAGCG
>CALEMG010000260.1 GCA_937910835.1 uncultured Alphaproteobacteria bacterium
AGCTGCCGAAAATCTTGTCAAGTTCCTCTGCATTCTCCACCCGTAGGCCATTGTGCGCAAAGCGGGGGTCATCGAGAAGCTCGGGCCGTCCAACTGCCGTGGCGTTTCCTTTAAAGGTGGTGTTGGTGCTGCCTGCGAGAGATACGTATTTCTTGTCGCTTGTAAGGTAAACGTCGGAGGGGGCCGAATACTGATTGCGGTTCCCACTCCGTCCGCGCACAACGCCAAGCTGGTCATATTCGATGGCAAGAAAGTCAAGCAGGCGGAAGGTGGCTTCCGTGAGCGAGAGGTCAATCTCTTCGCCCATGGCCGCATCGTCACCCCTTATTTTATGGACTGCAGCAAGAATGGCCATGGCGCCGAACACGCCACCAAAGGCGTCGGAAATCGGATATCCGGTATGAACGGGAGGTCGATCTACATCCCCGGTGATATGGGTGAGGCCGCCCATGGCCTCAAAAATACGGGCAAAGCCCGGCTGGTCGATATAGGGCCCGGTTTGGCCAAACGCGGTTGTCCGCAAAACGACAAGCTTCGGATTGGCGGCCCACAATGTTTCTATATCAAGGCCCCACCGATCAAGCGTACCGGGTTTGAAATTCTCGATTAGGACGTCAAATTCTGGCAGCATTTTCAGCAAAAGCTCTGCGCCTTCCTTTTTCCGAAGATCCAATGTACCGAATTGCTTGCCGCGGTTCGCCGCCTTCCACCAAAGCGATTTGCCATCCTTGAAGGGAGGGAACCCGCGCATACCGTCGCCAACTCCCGGCAGTTCCAACTTGACGACATCTGCACCCATATCCGCGAGCAATGTGCCCGCAAAGGGTGCGGCGATAATCGTGGCAATGTCAAGAATACGCAGGCCGGTAAGAGGACCGGTTGAGCTTTTATCTGTCATGTAAACTTCCGAGTACTGTTTTTATTTTTGTAGTTATTGACATCATTTGTTACTATATATAAAACACTACCGTCAAACATAAAAATAATTAAAACGACAGGGACGATGGATTTTAACTTAAGCCCGGAAGCTGATGAAATCAGGCTGCGTGCCGAGGACTTCTTTTCGCGAGAAATGTTGCCGCGCCATCGCGAGTGGGTTCAGACTGTTTGCCATGAGCGTAAACCTGCGCATTTTGTCAAAGAAATTCAGGATAAAGCGAAAGAGCAGGGGCTCTGGAACCTCGCATTACCTCAGCTTGCGGATGACGAGCCGGGAACAAGGCTGACCAATCTTGAGTTTGCTCCGGTTGCTGAGATTCTGGGTCGGTTGCCGTGGGGTTCTCAGGTTTTTAACTGCCATGCACCGGAGGTGCCCAATATGGCTATGCTTCAGGCGCTCGCGACGCCGGAGCAGAAAGAAAAATGGCTGGACCCATTACTCAATGCGGAGACTCGTTCTTCATTCGCAATGACGGAACCAAACGTCGCCTCTTCCGATGCGACGAATATCGCGACTAAAATCCACGAAGAGGGAGATGAACTGGTTCTGAACGGCCGTAAATGGTTTGCGACGGGCGGTGCACACCCGGATTGTTCCTTCCTAATCGAAATGGGGATTTCCGACCCCGAAGCAGGCCGGACAGGACAGCATAGTATGGTGATCGTTCCAATTGGAACGCCAGGCCTTACCTTGGTGCGCGAATTGCGCTTCATGGGCTGGGAAGATTTTGTGGCGCCCATTGGTGAGTTTGAGCTGAAAAATGTCCGCGTTCCGAAATCCAACCTGCTTGGGGAGCGGGGGCAGGGCTTCAAGGGCGCTCAGGTTAGGCTTGGCCCGGCGCGTATTCATCATTCCATGCGATGTATTGGAATGGCGGAAATGGTTCTCTCACAGATGGTTGCAAGGGCGCATGAGCGGAAGACTTTTGGGCGCCCGATCATCGAGTACGATACCGTTCAGAAATGGATTGCCGAGGCACGCATTGATATCGATCTAAACCGCTTGTTTATCCATAAAGCAGCTTGGTTGCTTGATACCAGTCCGGACAGGAACACCTGGCGGACTGTATCGCAAGTAAAAGTATCGGTACCGCGCATGCTACAAAAAGTGACCGATCGAGCGGTCCAGCTATTCGGTGCCATGGGGGGAACAGATGATACATTAATCCATCATGCCCACTCTTATGCCCGCTGGTTCCGCATTGGTGACGGCCCGGACGAAGTACATCTGAGACAGATTTTCAAAACTGAGCCGGTCCCGGAGTGGACCGTTGCTGATTGTCCCTACATTGCACCAGATGGTTTTTAGGAAAGAGGAGCGTTTCGGTGAGCATCAGTTTTAAATCCCTCGTTTCCTGGTCGGTCGCGCTAGTGGCTGCGGTTCTTGCCCTACAGGCAATTTATGTTGCCATTTCAGGGGGCTGGGATATTACCTACGGTCGATCATGGATATTATGCGGCGCCGTGGTGATTGCATTACTCGGGAATCCTCTAGCTGAGCGAGTTCAGAACAGCCGTAGTTCCATAATTAGAAATCTGCCGGTTTGGCTCTTGTGGGGGATCGATCTGATCCTGATTGCCGTTTTTGTTTACGGCACGATGAAATTCATCGAAATTCAGATCCTCATCGAAGAAACCATATTCGAATATGACATGAAGGATATCTGGGCGGCCTTCGCGGCTGTCGTTGTCCTGTTGGAGGCAACGCGCCGGTTGTTCGGCTTGCCCATAGTAATCATCGCGTCGCTCGGGATCATTTATTGCCTTTATGGAGAATATCTGCCGGGTTTTCTCACTCATTCCGGCTTCAGTCTTAATCGGTCCATGCAGACGATCTGGTACAGCTTCCAGGGCGTTTATGGGTTGCCGATGGGTGTTGTCCTTCAGGTGGTGCTGATTTTTGTGGTCTTTGGAGTGATTCTGGAGAGCACCGGTGCGAGTGATGCGCTTATCAGCGCGTCCGTTGCACTGACCGGGAAAACCCGGGGAGGGCCCGCGCATTCCGCTGTTGTCGCCAGCGCCGTGTTCGGAAGCATGTCCGGTAGCGTGACTGCAAATGTGGTTGGTACTGGGTCTTTTACCATCCCGATGATCAAACGTCGCGGATTTTCGCCGGCAATGGCTGGCGGTATCGAGGCGGCGGCGTCAACCGGTGGACAGATTGTGCCTCCAGTAATGGGGGCTGCCGCGTTTTTGATGTCTGATCTTACCGGACTTGCCTATACGACGATCTGTATTGCGGCGCTTATTCCGGCGCTTTTTTATTATGGATCGCTGTTTGCCTCAATCTCCATTCAGGCCGGCGCTGACGGAATTGAACCGATACCAGAATCCGAACGGCCGCCGCTGAACCGGAAAGACCTGCTGGCCTGCCTGATGTTTATCATCCCTATAGGCATTATCGTCTTTGTGCTGGTGATGGGACGTTCTCCGGCCCTCGCGGGATTCTGGGCCATTGTTGCAGCCGTCATTCTCGGTGTCTTCAATAAGCGCAATCGCGAAAACCCTTGGGTTGTTTGGGAAGCTCTGAAAAAGGCCGGGCGGTCCTGCGCCTGGATATTAGTTGCTGTCGGCTGTATCGGCGTGATCCTGGGCGTGTTGAATTTGACAGGTCTCGGCATTTCATTTGCATCCGTGGTCGCTGAATTTAGCGAATTTTCGCTGCTCGCCGCCTTATTGACGACGGCGCTTGCCGCGCTCGTCCTGGGAATGGGCATGCCAACCTTGCCCGCCTATCTAATCATTATCCTGGTGCTTGGGCCGGTGATGCAGAAGCTTGGGGCGGAACCGCTGGCAACACATATGTTCGTTTTTTATTTTGGTGTCCTGTCGGCGATCACGCCCCCGGTTGCAATTGGTGCTTTTGCTGCCGCGCCTATCGCCAATGCACATCCGTTTTCGACCGCTGTTGTTGCCGTCCGATTGGCGCTCGTCGGATTTATAATTCCGTTCATTTTCGTCTATGAACCGTCGCTATTGCTTGTCGGCGATTTCGAGATTTTAAGCTTCCTGCGGGTAGCGATTTGTCTCGCGCTCGCAATCTGGTTCATCAATACGGCGTTGATCGGATACGAACGGCGATCGCTAGCAATTCCGGAACGGACATTGCGGGTGGTTATCGGCGCTGGACTTCTGGTTCAGATCCCAGCGTTCCAGGTTGCGTTCTTTGTTGTTGGCCTGATGCTGCTCGGCTTCGGGGTCGTGTTGTCGCGGCGTAGATTAACGAGCTAGAAGAAGAAAGTCTAATCCAAGAAAAAGGGGAAACTAATGAAAAGAAGAAATTTGTTAAAAGCAATGGGAGCAGCGGCTGTCGGGTTATCGGCCTTGTTTGCGGCAACACAGGCGCCTAACGCGGCCGATAGCTTCAAGATGGCATCGCTGGGGGCGGCTTCTCCGTCCACCACATTTTCGATTGCGACGATTGAAATCCTGAAAAAGGAATATGGATACAAGATCCAGCTGTCGACTGGTGCACCGGCAACTCGCCAGGCCGTTGATGCAGCCAAAAAGGAGCTTGATCTGTTTGTGACCGCCGTGTCGATCAACCATTTCATGAAAACTGGTACCAAGATGTATGCCAAGATGGCAGATTCTAAAGAGCTTTTCAGCGACCTTCGTGGCATTCTTAACTATCCGCTCGGGGCGTATCATGCGATTGTTTGGGCTGATTCCGGCATTAAAACGCTTGACGACATAAAAGGAAAACGCATTTTCACCGGCCCACCCTCCGGCGCGGCGCGGACTGTTTCCGAACAGATCATTAAAGGTTCAACCGGGTACGAATCTAAGAAGGACTATAACGCAATCAATCTCGACTGGAGTTCGGCACTGCAGGCCTTCCAGGATAAACAGCTCGACGTCTATTTCGTGCCGACCTCTATTCCGAGCCCGCAAATCGCTCAACTCTCGACAATCGGGGAAATCCGTGTGCTTGGTATCCCAGATTCAGCGCTTGAATCTGAAGAAATGAAAGCTGCATCGACTTTGCCGGGGCGCGGATTTACCACCCTGCCAAAAGGTCAGTATGAAAACCTCGTCAATGAAACGGATGTGCGTGTTCTGAACACGATGGTCGGTCTCGGCACAAACAAATGGATGAGCGAAGAAGACGCTTATAACATCACCAAGGGGATTTTCACCCACAACGCTGATCTTGCGCAGGCAGCAGCCTGGATGAAGGACATTACGCCTGAAACCGGATTGCAGCAAATGAACATGCCACTGCATATCGGTGCGTATAAATACTACAAAGAAGTCGGTATCGAAGTTCCGGAAGAAAATATGCCTCCTGAACTGAAGAAGTAAGTTTCTCCCAAGGATTGTGCCGATTTGCATATAGATGCTGCGGCACAATCCATGCCTTCCTGTTGCCCGATGGCTTAAGAAAGACAATAAATGCGCGCCCTGATCTGTACAGAGTTTGACGGACCGTCTTCCCTTCGCGTTGCGGAAGTGGAGGGGCCGGACCCCGGCAAAGGCGAAGTATTAATTCAGGTTATAGCCGCCGGGATCAGCTTCGTTGATGTCTTGATGAGCAGAAACAAGCATCAGAACAAGCATGAACCTCCTTTTTCTACCGGTATGGAAGTTGTCGGCACGATTGCGGCTTTGGGGTCCGATGTATCGGGATTCGACGTTGGTGATCGGGTGGCGGCGCTGGTCTATGAGGGAGGGCATGCTGAATTCGTTTGCGCCAAGGTATTTGAAGTATTCACCTTGCCAGAGGGATGCGATCCCGTGCAGGCAGCGGCCGTTCTTTCGGTCGCCCTTACCTCCGAGATGGCATTGGTAGAAAAAGGCCAGATAGAGCTGGGTGAGACGGTATTGATCTCCGGCGCGGCTGGCGGCGTAGGCCGCACAGGAGTGCAGCTTGCAAAATTTCATGGCGCCAGGGTGATCGCGGGCGTCAGTGATGATGCAAAAGCCGATGCCGCACGGGCGGCGGGTGCCGATACAGCACTTACTTACGGCCCAGATTTACGTGATCGCGTGAAAGAGGCCAATGAGGGACGGGATGTCGATATCGTCCTTGATCCGGTCGGTGGAGACTTCGCGGAAACCGCCGCACATTGCCTTGACTGGGATGGGCAGTATCTGATTATCGGTTTCGCCGGCGGTGGCGTCCCCACTTTCGCAGCCAACCGGCTCTTGGTTAAGAACCGCTCGGTTCATGGCATGGTGCTTGGCTATTACCGCTGGCACAAACCAGCGCGGCTTGCCGTTGCAGCTCAAGTTGTCCTCGATGCTGTTGCAAAGGGCGCTCTTAAAGTGCCCACGCAGCCGCTTGAAGATCTGGCCGCTGTGCCAAGCGCGCTTTCGCAGATTGAAAACCGCGAAATGATCGGCAAGGCGGTAGTCAAGCTGAGCTAACATATGCTCGAGTCAAGCCGTTGATTGTAGCGGCTCTTCTTCTGGTTCTACTGGCTCGCCAGCGAATTCGACCCCCTCATAGCCGCTCTCTGCAACTGTCCTCAAACGTGCCATGTATTTAGGGGAGCCGCCATTATAGACAAGATGGCGGACATGTCCGGCCTCATGCCCTTCAACATTGGAGTTGTAGCCGGTAAACCATGATTTGGCTTTCCGCATCAGCATGATTTTATACATTGCGACGACTTCTGCGGTCCATTCCTGTTCCGCCGCTTTGCTTGCCTCGGCGCGGGTATACCCATGGTCACGCATATACTTCAATAAATCCATCAACCAGTTGACGCCGGATTCAATGCCGCGCGGGTAGTTGGTCGAGGCGGAGCCGCTTTGCGGGCCATTCGGCATCAGCAGATTGGGGAAGCCGTGAACCATCATACCAAGGAAGGTGGACGGGGCTTCAAACCATTTGTCCTTCAATTTGGCACCGCCAACCCCCTGAATATCGATATGATCGAAGGCGCCTGTCATCGCGTCAAACCCGGTTGAATAAATGATGACATCCAGATCATAGTTGTGGGCAGCCGTGCGCAGGCCGGTTTCGGTGATCCTTTGAAGCGGATCTTTCTGGATATCCATCAAATGGACATTGTCCCGGTTGTAGGCTTCAAAATAATTCGTCTCCAGAGGAACCCGCTGTATGCCGAAGCCATGATCCTTCGGTATCAGCGTCTCCGCTGTCACCGGGTCTTTTACCCGCTGGCGGATGCGGTTCGCGATATATTCGGAAAATTCCGCGTTGGCCTTTTCATCCATGAAAATTTCGCGAAAATTCGCGAGCCATATGCCGAAACCGGGCTCGTCGTAGAGCTTGTCCCAGAGCGCCAGCCGTTCCTCACGCGATACCTCATAGAAGGAGCGTGGATCGGGTCGATGTACGAAGCCACCCGGGGACTCGCGACAGGCCTCAAATATATCGTCATAGCGGGTGCGGATGTCGGCCATGTCGGCCTCCGAGAGCTCGCTGTTGTTCAGAGGGGCGCTCCAGTTGGGGCGGCGCTGGAAGACATAGAGTTCCTCCGCTTGTTCCGCGATAACCGGAATGATCTGAATGGCCGTTGCACCGGTGCCGATGAAGCCGACTTTCTTGCCGGTCAGATCAATGCCCTCATGTGGCCAGTAATAGGTGTGAAAGGATGCGCCCTTATAATCATCCTTGCCGTCCAGTTTTGGCAGAGTTGGCTGGGAAAGGAGACCCACTGCCATGATCACGAACCGAGAGGTGAGAACACGGCCGTCGCTTACCTGCAGTCGCCAGATAGAATTTTGTTCATCGAATTGAGCCGTTTCTACTTTGCAATTGAACTGCATATGGTCGCGTAAACTGAACTTGTCCGCAACGAAATTGAGATAGCGCAGATTTTCGGGCTGGCTTGAAAACCGTTCTTTCCAGTGCCATTCTTCCAGAACCTCTTTTGAGAAGGAATAACCGTAAGTATAACTTTCTGAATCTATCCGCGCGCCGGGATAGCGATTTTTATACCAGGTCCCGCCGAGGTTATCGCTGCTCTCCAGTACGGTCGCCTTGACACCAATATCAATAAGGCGCTTGATCTGATATATGCCGGCGACACCTGCACCGATGACAATTACTTCATAATCCGTAGTGAGGTTCTGGACCATGTTTTGCTCCTGGTCTTGTTTATTATTTTTCCGCCAGATCGCAATTCAACGATAAGCGGTTTCTTATATTAAAGATCATTAGCTCTCTAGTCACATGTAACTTTCTTCGCGTCTCGCGGTTTCATGGGGTTTATTGACAGTGACAGGTAGAGGCAGTAATCAGATATGGAGGAGTTATTCACGGCTCCGTCGCCGAAAAAAGGATTAATAATGAAGGCGCAACATAATCAAGTTCCACCAGAGGCGGAAAAATTTCTTCAATCTGCGGAGTTTGTCGACAGCAACTCGCATGAGGTTCAGGAATTCGTGGCAGAAGAGCTGGACGGGTTGGCGGCAACAGCTACCGATACCGAGAAGGCCATTCGCCTGTTCGAGGCGGTGCGAGACGGTCTGAAATATGATCCTTACCAGGTATCTTTAGAACCTGACGCCTATCGCGCCAGTACAATCGCAAAAGGGGCGACGGGATACTGTGTGCCGAAGGCTATCTTGCTGACAGCCTGCTTGCGTGCTGCAGGGATTCCGGCGGCTCTCGGCTTCGCGGATGTCCGCAATCATCTCAATACACCGAAGCTGACCGAGTTGATGGGAACGGATTTGTTCATTTATCACGGCTACGTGCAGGTTTGGCTGGAGGGGAAGAGCTATAAAATCACTCCGGCTTTCAATATGGAATTATGCGAGCGTTTTGGGGTGAAGCCGCTGCAATTTGACGGCACATCGGATGCCCTTTTTCATGAGTTCGATCAGCAGGATCAACGGCATATGGAATATGTAAATGATCGGGGCATATTCCTGGATATTCCGATCGATCAGTTTCTCCTCGATTTTCGGGCCGCCTACCCAAATATGGTTGCCCATATTAAAATGGGCGAAAGTTCGAATATGAAGGACGCTTTCACTATAGAAGATCAATAAAAATTTGAGGAGATATCGGATGACCGATCGTTACGCCGCTTTTAACAAATTGAAATTCGATTATCCCGCACCGCGCGTTCTCAGGATCACCTTCAACCGACCCGAAACCTTCAATTCTGTCGATGCGGAAACCCATACCCAGATGACGGATATCTGGCGGGAAATAGATCGTGACCCAGATATTAACTCGGTCATTGTTACCGGGACGGGCAAGGCGTTCTCCGCCGGGGGTGATTTCGATATGATCGAGAATATGACCGGCAATATGGATGCTATCATGCGGACCTGGAAAGAAGCAAAAGACCTCGTCTATAACATCATCAACTGCAACAAGCCGATAATTTCCGCCATCAATGGCCCCGCGGCGGGGGCGGGGCTCGTCGTCGGCATCCTCGCCGATATCTCCATCGCGGGGAAATCAGCAAAGATTGTCGATGGTCATCCACGTCTTGGGGTGGCGGCAGGTGATGTTGCGGCGATCATCTGGCCACTCCTTTGCGGTATGGCAAAATCGAAATACTATCTTTTGACCTGCAAGGCGGTCAACGGGGAGGAGGCCGATCGGATTGGGCTCGTCTCTATGTGCGTAGAAGATGACGAATTACAGGAGACGGCCTTGAGTATCGCGTCCGATCTTGCTAATGGCTCACAGGCGTCCATTCGCTGGACCAAATATTCGTTGAATAACTGGCTGCGGCAGGCTGGTCCGATTTTCGAAGAGTCTACCGCCTTTGAAATGCTTGGCTTTATGGGTGAGGATGTGAAGGAGGGCGTCGCTTCTCACCGGGAGAAGCGCGCGCCTAATTTTCGAAAAGATTGTCCGATATAGCGAGCTACGCTAGCCATGCATGGTGAGGCCACCGGAAACGGAGATTGTCTGACCGGTGATAAAGCCGGCATCGTCAGAGGCGAGGAAACAGACGATCCCCGGAAAGTCGGAAGGATCGGCCAGGCGTCGCATGGGGATTGCCCGCTTTAATCCTTCGGCAATTTTCGTGCCCGTTTCGCCGACGGCGACCGAGGCAAAAAGCGGCGTGTCCGTCGGGCCGGGGCAGACGACATTGACTTGAACGCCTGCCCGGGCAAGCTCGCGCGCGACCGTCTTGCTGAAGGAGATGATCCCGCCCTTGCAGGCGGAGTAGCCGGCCTCTCCCGAGGATCCTACGCGCCCCGCATCGGAGCTAATATTGACAACCCGGCCGCCGCCATTTTTCACCATGCCTGGAAGAACGGCATGATGCATGTGAAGCGGGCCATAGAGATTGATATCGATAACTTTTTTCCAGAAATCGACGTTAGTTTCCAGAAAGGACTCCATTCGGTCCCAGCCCGCATTATTCACCAGGATATCTACCGGACCGTTTTTCTCATCAGCCGCGACCGCGTCGTCGACCTGCGCACGATCCGAAATATCGACCTGATGGGCGGTTGCTGAGCCGTTAGCTTTCTTGATTTCACTGACGGTTTCCTCGGCTCCGTTGCGGTCGAGATCGAAGATCGCAACATCGGCGCCTTCCTCTGCGAAGCGAAGGGCGACGCTGCGTCCAATGCCGCTGCCGCCTCCGGTTAAGATTACGCGCTTCCCTGAAAGTCCTCGCATTATTTTTAGTTCCTTATTTTTACTTGAGTTTATTGTTATTCTTCATTGCACTTGGCGTCGTGGCGACATAACGTTATCGCACCGGCCGACGGACTGTCCAGTGACCTCACGTAACAAGGAAAATTCAATCCATGACCCTAAAGTGGGATAGCGGAAACGAGGGCAAGCGCAGTAGCCGGAAATCAAAGGACACGCGCGACACCATTCTTGCGGCCGCGGCACGGCAGTTTTGTGAAAAAGGATACGCCCGTACCACGCTCAAGGAGATTGCCGCCAGTGCGGGAATGGAGGCCAGTAGCCTCTATTATCATTTTGCCTCAAAGGAAGATCTGCTCGACGATGTCTTCGATATTGGCTGCCGTCAGGTCATTGAAATAGTTTCCTTGGTATATAATGAGCATGAGGCGCGGGGCGCTGGTTTCCGTGAGACTTTTGGTGCCATGGTTTATGCTCATCTGGACCAGATTCTCGGCGGCAGTGAATTCACGGCAGCCATCATGCGGAATTTCTCCATGCTATCGCCGGAAGCACAGGTGCGGCATCGGCGCGTTTTCGAGACTTATGGAAATCTCTGGACGACTGCGTTTATCAATGCGCAGAAAAAGCATGAAATCAGGTCGGATATGAGCGTTCTGACCCTTCAGCAGCTGATTGTCGGGGCCCTTAACTGGACGACCGAATGGTTTGATCGGGAGCACTTCTCCGTTCGTGAGTTTTCTGAAACGACTGTTACTCTTCTCCTCGATGGTATCCTTGATCATCGTTATAAATGGAACGGGCGTGAGGTCGATAGTATGGTGATTGAGCCAATGTCCCCAAAAGTGGCCGGACGTTCCAAGGCAGCGCAGACCCGGCTGCATATCCTGCTATCGACCACACGGGCACTTAGAAAAAAAGGCTATGACGGCGTTACGTTGCGACATATTGCCGAAGTGGCAGGGATTGAGGCCGGCAGCATCTACTACCATTTTTCTTCAAAAGAAGAGATTATCGATGATGTATTGTCGCGGGGACTGAATGAAATCGTAGAGGGGGTTACTTATATTCTTGAGAATGAACCTGCCTTTTCCGACTATGCCAGCCGTCTCGCGTCTGCTATTCGCGCGCATATGCTCTATTTATTTGTTCGCAATGATTTCGTCGCGATGAATATACGTATCTATGGTCAGCTGCCCGAGGAAGTGCGACAAAAGCATCGGCCGATCCGACAGCAATATACCAACAGCTGGAGCCGAACATTGGTGCGGGCACAGGATAGCGGAGAGGTCCGGAGGGATCTCGATGTTCTCCAGATGCGACAGTTAATGCTGGGGGCGCTGAATTGGAGTGCCAATTGGTTTCATCCGGATTGGGATAAGGAGGAAGTGTCGAAATCACTGGATGACCTGATCGGGAAGGTTCTGACAGTTTTCCTGGATGGGATTGCCTTGGACAAGCAGGATTAAAGTTTATCCAAAGCATTAAGAAATATTCGAAAACCCCTTAATTTAATTCTGAAAATCACGATAGCTGAAATAACGGTATTTCCAGACACTTGCGGGCGGCAGGTTCCGGAAAATCATAGCGGTCCGCTCGCCTTTGACACCAAACCGGTTCGCCAGGGAAGGCGATATAGGGGCTTTGGCCGAGTAAGTGTATTGCACCAGGAGGCCCTGCTGATCGAGCAGTGAAAAAATTTGCTCCAGAATTACAATTTTATCCGCCTCCTTCACATTAAGGAGCGGTAGGCTGGAAATAACGATATCGAAGTAGGAATGTGCCTTTGGCTGGATCGTGTCGGTAATTGAGCGTGCATCGCCATTGATCACGCGAACACCGGGGAATTTTCTGGTGAGATAGGCCGCTAGTCTGTCGTCACGCTCCAGCAGGCACAGCTGCTCAGGCGAAGCGCCTTCAGCCAGCAGAGCTTTGGTGATAGCGCCGGTTCCGGGGCCGATTTCTAGAATTCGCTTGCCTGAGGGGGCTGCGGCTATAGCCATCGCCCGGGCCAAAGATTGACTGCTTGGTACGACGGCACCTATTTGCCGAGGGTTGCGCAGCAGGGCTAGGACAAAGGGTTGGTTCACTTAACCGGGCCCTCCATACGACCGGATTGTGATCAGAAATTACGCGCCGGTGGATGGCGAGCATAACAATTAAATCATAAACTGCGAATGGTTGAAAGGCCCTGATCCTCCGCCGGGTTTCGCGACATGAGAAAAAATTATAATACAGGGATCCAGATACTACTGAATCATGCCATAGTAACGGTAAAGAAAAAAGGAGAGAAAAATGGATTTGGGCCTTGATGGGAAAAGTGCCATTGTCACCGGTGGTTCAAAGGGGATAGGCGAGGCGGTGGCCCGGGCGCTGGCGGCAGAAGGCTGCGCGGTGCATCTGGTGGCGCGGAATGCGGAACTGCTGGCCAAGACGGCCACGGACATTGCAAAGGAGACCGACGTCTCCGTAACATACTCCGCGCTCGATTTGAGCGACAGCGGTAGTATCAAGACATTGACGGAGGCAACGGCCCTTCCGGATATCCTGATCAACAATGCGGGCGCCATACCGGCTGGCGACCTTTTAACAATAGACGAAGCGCGATGGCGAGAAGCCTGGGATCTCAAGGTGTTCGGCTATATCAACCTATGCCGTGTCTATTATGCGCTGATGAAGGAACGTGGACACGGCGTGATCATCAATGTTACCGGCCTTGCGGGGGACCGCTTCGATGCGGGCTATGTTGCGGGCACAACCGGCAATGCCGGGCTTAATGCTTTCAGCAAGGCTGTCGGCGGCCGCAGCCTCAATGACGGCCTTCGGGTTCTTGCCGTCAGCCCTGGCGCTGTTTCAACTGAGCGGATCGAGACGTTGATGCGGACCCGCGCAGAAAAGGAATTTGGCGATTCAGACCGCTGGC
>CALEMG010000261.1 GCA_937910835.1 uncultured Alphaproteobacteria bacterium
TGCGGAAAAGCACAGAGCCGTTAGAAATCGACTGGAGCAACGGGATGGCTATAATTCTTCAGCTTGAGGAGAAGTCACATGCGTGTTTTACTAGCGGCCGTTTTAGTCATATTTTTGGGCAGTTGCGGATCAATGAAGCCTGAGCAGTTTGAAAATACCGGCCCTGAGTTGAACCTGTTTGCTTATTTCGATGGGCGTACGCAGGCGTGGGGTATTTTCGAAGATCGTTTTGGTAACCTTCGCCGGGAGTTCAAGGTTGTTATTGATGGCACGGTAAAAGGCGATACGCTAATCCTTGATGAAGACTTTATTTATAAGGACGGCGAGAAATCACGGCGGGTTTGGACCATTATCAAGAAAGATGATCACAATTTCGTAGGAACCGCAGATGACATTATCGGTGTCGCCGAAGGGATATCCTACGGGAATGCCCTTAACTGGAAATACAGCATGGATCTAAAGGTAGAAAACAGCCTATGGCGCGTGAAATTTGACGATTGGCTGTTTCGGCAAGTCGATGACGTAATTGTCAATAAAGCTAAAGTGACGCGCTGGGGGTTTGAAATCGGGACTGTCACCTTATTTTTCAAGAAAGACGCATAGAGCGTTTTACCAACCGGATCAAACTTCCCAGCAAGGGAATTCTCTCATAAAAGAAGGTTGCGGCATCCCAATAATCTATATGGGACTTTATCAAACCGTCACTGTTGAAGGATATTTCTGACATTCCTTCAAAATCTATCGGTCCGAGACGGTTTGCCTGGCCCGTGAAACGCCATTTTAATATGGCGGTTTCTCCGGTGTCACTCCAACTTACGGACGTTACTTTGAACGCAGGGTCAGACATTTGTGTAAACATATCCGCAAACATTCGTTTTACATCTGCCCTGTTGTTCAGTTTATTAAACGGATCTTCAAAATGTAGATTGATTACAGCAATATCATCAATTTCGCTGACAATGTCTGGCGTCAGGTTTTCAAAATATCTCACATAACGTCGACAGGCTTCCCTGTTATCAAGGTTGGTCATGATCCAGTCATCTTTTTCAACAAGGGAAGAGAAATAGCATAAGGCAGCATTCTAATGAGCTTCAGCAGATAGGCAAACCTCCGCGGGAAGGCAATTTCAAACTGATCCCCATCAATACCTTTTAGAATTCTTTTTGCGGCATCATCGGCATCTAACAGGAATGGCATCTGGAATTTGTTTTGAGCGGTCAGCGGGGTTTTAACAAAACCAGGATTAACCAGTTGAATACTGACCCCGGATCCCATCAGTTCGATGCGTAGCGCTTCACATAGATTTATCAGCGCCGCTTTCGTCGGGCCATATGCTAAAGACAGCGGAAGGCCAATATACCCGGCAACAGAGGCGACCACGACTATCTTGCCGCTCTTTGCCTTCAAAAGCCTTGGAAGGATATTCTCTATCATCCTGACAACGCCCAAGTAATTTACGATCATCGTTTCTTCGGCGTTCCTGGCCATAAAATGGGTATGGGACATTGGCTTATAAATACCGGCATTTAAAATTATGGTGCCGGGGGTACTGTCGCCTTCAAAAACTCTTTTTGTGGCGCTTTCAATGCTGTCCTCATCGACGACATCCAATTGAACAGCCGTTATTTGATCCGGTGCCTCTTGTACCAGTTCTTCCAGCTTTTCCAGTCGTCGGGCGCTCACCAAGACGTTATTCCCAGCCTGGGCATATTGACGAGCCAGTTCTCTCCCAATGCCGCTACTGGCTCCTACAACCCAGATAGTGTTACTAATCATCAAGGCGACCGGCTATCGTATTGCAAGTTAAACAAAAATACTCGATATCTGAATTATCCTCGCCTTTGAACTTAAGTTTTACCCAGCGACCTTCGCGATCATACCAAGCTGTCACATTCAAATCTCCGGAGTAGCTGTACTTACTTGCCTCTATGTCGCCGCCTCTGATGGCAATTACCTCTTGTCCTTCATTTTGAATGTTGGTCAGGTTTACTTTTCCGGTAATTGTATTCAGGACCCTGCCTTGTTGCAAAACGTCAGCGTTCCAGTGGTTAGTTGGGAATAAATTACTATTTTCCGGGCCGTCTATTTTGATACCGTTCACCCAGAAACTCTCTTTTTCGCGGATTACAACGTTCCGCTTTTTTATTCCATCATCATTCACGTCCACATTTAAAGACATCAACATTCCATCAGACCAGTATCCGACACTGTCATATTGGTATTTATAAATGGGTATGCCCAGCAGTGACAGTTTCAGGTTAAATTTGGACGTCACCTCTAAATCGCGATTTCTCTTTTTGAATGTTACTAGGTGATTACCGACGACAGCCCCATTTCTGAGGACAGAGAATTCCAGTTTGTCGCCATAAAGGAACGTGGGATCGCTTTTACTGATCATATCTCCGAGAGCTTTATCTGAATTCAACGACCCGATAACGGTTAGCATAAGAACCGACGTGAGCTTCAGAATATTCAGCATATGAGTATCTTTCCCAACCTGAAAACAATGTATCAGAAACCTTTTACGGCAGGGATAAGTAATCGGATCAGTTTTTACTGAATAAAGCCGAAGTTATTATTTTTATTTGGTTTTTTTGATCCAAAACCAAAACCATTCCGTAACAACGTTTGATCTCAATATCCTGATCCATTCTTCAGGGCTGGGATGAGAATGAACCATTTAACTAGGAGGTAGTCCTATGAGGGCCTTAAAGAAATTGACGAACGTTGTTGCTGTTTTGGGTATTGCAATTGGTATTGCGGCTTGTGGTGCCACAAACGGTAAAGAAAGCATGTCATCAGATAAATCCATGGCAAAGGCTGACATTGTCGATACGGCGGTTTCCGCCAAACAATTCAATACTCTTGTCACAGCAGTTCAAGCGGCTGGCTTGGTTGAGACTTTAAAAAGTGAAGGCCCCTTCACGGTATTCGCACCGACTGATGATGCATTTGCCGCCCTTCCAGACGGGACGGTGGAATCTCTTTTGAAGCCCGAAAATAAAGATAAGCTTGTTGCGATCCTCACATATCACGTGGTCTCAGGCAAAGTTATGTCTGCAGATATCGCCGGTAAAGAGCTAGTGGTCGCTTCTGTGCAGGGCAGCAGCCTTGATGTGAACGCCAAAGGCGGAAGTGTTATGATCAATAACGCTACGGTCATCGGCGCAGATGTGGAAGCCTCCAACGGTGTTATCCATGTAATAGATACAGTATTGCTGCCAAAGTAGTACAGCTTATTACAACTTGATCAGCTAAATTTAGTTTAACTCCACAGGCAGTATCCGGCGGGGCGCGTATCTGTCCGAAAACAATGGCGCGAGCTTTCTATCACCGTCCTGAACAAAACGGCCTCGCCGGCTAAATACCTTAAGTGCAAACTCTTTCTAATTCCCTATCGTTCGAGAATTCGCTCAGGAGAGGCCCTTCGAAATCGAAACTGCTTTCCAGAAAGCTTTCAGAGAAAAGCCGGCAAGGCGCGCCAATACTGGCTCCCGTCACATCGAGCGGTCATCAATAAGCGAGTTTGGCTTGGCCAGTGTTTGCAGGGCTTGAAGGTCGTCAAGTCGGACCTTGGAGCCGTCGACCGCGACGCCGTAAGGTTTCAAAGTATTGAAGGCCCGGGACAGGTTTTCAGGCGCCATTCCCAAGAGCGATGCCAATGTTCGTTTATCATAAGGAAGTGACAGGGTGCCATTTCCGCCTTGGTCGTTATGATAGCGGAGAAGGCGGTTGGCCAAACGTTCCACGGCGGTTCGTAGTTTGAGGCTTTTGTGCTCCTTGACGACGGCGCGATAGCAGCTTGCGAGCTCCCAGATAATTGCCGCCGAGAAGGCCTTGTCTTTCTCAACGGCGGCGCGAATATCTTCGGAGGGGATCATTAATATTCGCGACCGTTGGCAGGTTCTGGCCGACATGAGATAAGCCGCATCCTTCAAGACGGCCGCAAGAATGAAGGTGCCAACCGGCGAGACCATGGCCATCGTCGTTTCCCGGCCATTCGCCTTGGCATACAGCTCCACGCAGCCCTCGACAACGACGTAGAGAAAATCGGCAGGACCACCTTCCTCAATCAGGTCCACATGATCTGGAAAGGTCTGGAAATAGGCGGCCTTTACAATGGAATCAAACGTTTCCTCCTCCATTGATTGGAAAAGGTGGATCGCTCTTACTTCCGGCAAATCCGCTGAACGCATTCGTCATTCCACTTGATAAATATCAAGTGGCAATTTAGCAAAGTTGCGATGTAAAATCTACTTTATTGATTGGTGTTCTTGATTTCACAATTTTTCCGGGCTGTCATTTGGTTGCGCCGGACTTGTTTTTACGTCCTAATCCTAGGTTGTTGATTTAGATCAAACTTCCGTTCCAACAACTACGTTCAACTCCCTCGAGAATTATTTTATGTGCGGCGGAATGCCGGGTGAGAGGGGGTAATATCATGAGTAATCCAGGCATAAGTGCGAGTGACCAGAAACGGGCTTTGGCCGCCAGCACCCTTACCTTCACGGTATGCTTTGCGGTCTGGACAATCTTTTCGATCATTGGCATCAGGATAAAGTCCGAACTGGGCCTGTCCGATACGCAATTTGGGGTTTTGGTGGCAACCCCCATTTTAACCGGGTCTGTGAGCCGGATTTTCCTCGGGATCT